>NZ_JBQZXE010000002.1:0-111740 GCF_053555855.1 Shigella sp. SIG3 | reverse complement strand
GATGTTTGTCACTGACTATTTCCGATATTCAGGCGTTGAAAAATCAAAAAACTGGAAAAATAATTTTAAATATCATCAAAATTAACACCTAGTGCAGATAGTTGATTAATTTCATTTTGATATTTCGCCTGGCAATTTTGAAGTCTTTTTTCAACTTTATCTTCGAGATCCTTAAAGTCTTTGTATTTATTTTCAGGATGGTCAACGTCAACTTTGTTAGCGAATAAAGTAGAAATTATTTCTTTTACATTATCGCGTCTAAATTTTGCATCGTCCACTTGAAAATTATATCTTATTGCTCGACCTAAACGTTTAAAAACTTCGTTAGGTTCTCTCAGTCTTTCCCCGTTGAGCTCGTTTACAACCTGATGATCGGAACCAGTTGCAAATGATTCTGCCATGATAGCTTTACTGCTTTCAAACCACGCTGAAGCACTCTTGGCGTTTTCACTACAATATTGGGTGAGACTATCACCATTAATACGAATTCCTCTTTGAATGTGGTAGTCGTCCTGATCGTAGTAACCGAGAGATAAGTAATCATTTCCGTTTTTATTTTTAATTACAATAGCGAGAGAGTCGCCTTTTTTATCTTTACCGTACCAGGTAAATAAGTCCGTTGGTTCGCTTTTCCCGCTCTCATCAAATTCCGTTACCGTATGTCTGAGTTTGTGTGATATCTTATCGAAGATAAAACCAGGATCTCCATCATATATTTCTTTTAATGCGCTGAAGATCATTTCCTTGTTATTGATATCATGAGTCTTCTCAACTATGTTGTCATTAATGATAGTACGGACGAGTTCTTTGTCTTTATAGTTCGCAGGTAATTCTATTGGTTCTTGGTTGTCGATACCAATAGTAATATGGTCTGTATCATTGGAGCCAATATCAATATAAGTAACTGAGGAATTATTAATATTAAATCTATAAGGATCGTCGTTTACTCGTATGGCGTTTTTTATAAGCTCAAGTAGATGTTTAATACAGGTGCTTATTCCTTCCTTACCATTAAAAAGGTTTTTGAACTCTTGTACTAATCCATTAATTTCATCATTGTTATTTTCATTGATGGATTCTGGGTAAGCTGCGCTGGTATTGTTGATTGAAATAGATGGTAGCATGATTTTATTCTATGTTGATTGATTTGTTACAAATATATATTACCTAATGAAATAGACTATCAAAAAACGCTCATTTATTTAGAACCTATCTTTAATTTGAGTGTATAAGCGCACAATAGCCAGGGGGGTTGAGTATCCTGGAAATGCAGAAAAGTAAACTCTTTGAGAAGGACGAGCAGAACGCTTGAAAATATGCATTTCCCTTCAGGTTTGTCTGTGGATACCACTTACTGATTTGAAAGGGCAAGCTGCCATCAGGCTGTTTGCAAAACTCAGGAGGCAAGCAATGAGGAAACTACTTTCGGTGAAGTGGGGGAGTTAAAGTCACCTGCATAGCAGGTGACTTTATCCAGGCGAACGCGTTATCAGAACGCGTAGTTAAAGTTAGTACCGAACAGCCAGGCTTTACCTTCAGACTCGAACTGGTATGGGCCTTCGTTAATTTTCACGCTCTGACCGTGCATATAAGAAACACCAACGTCGACTGAAGCATCTTTATTAAATGCGTAAGTCGTACCTGCACTCAGCCAGAAACGGTCCTGGTCCGGAATGGAGATAGAACGATTCTGAGCCGGAACTGGGCTGTCATCAAAGGCGATACCGGTACGGAAAGTCCAGTTATCATCGTAGTAATAAGTGGTACCCAACGCGATGCGGTAAGCATCTTTAAAGCCTTCATGTTTCTGGAACAGCGTGTCGCCACTGGTTGAGGTCGCTTTCAGCTGCTGGAACTGACTCCAGCTGGTGTAAGCCAGGCTATAGTGAATCGCCCACTGTGGATCAACACGGTTATAACCTGACACTTCCCACATTTCAGGCAGGTTCAGCGTCAGATAACCCGATTGCGTTGCGCCACCTGTCGCGGTAGGAATTGGCAAACCGTAGTTATTAAACGCACGATTAAGATCGCTGCTGTAGTTACCTTTGAAGTCAATTTTCACTTCAGAACGGTAGGTCAGTGCATAGCGGTTATTTTTATCCAGTTCATACAGGATTCCGGCGTTCCAGCCAAAGCCCCACTGGTTACCGTTCAGATGAGCGATTTTGGTATTACTGTCGATACCGTTGGCGGTAGCTGCCAATGCTTGCCCTTGAGGAGTTTGCCCGGCAGGAGATTGCATAATCTGACCAGCAACCAACTGCCCCAGATCGCCTGCGAAACGTTCAATTTTCGCGCGAGCGTAGATGGCGTTGAAACCAAGACCAAAGCTCCATGCATTATTTAAGCGATACGCACCGCTTAAGTTCAGGTTCATGGTTTCAAGGTCAGTTGTACCCCCGACAGAGCCGCCTGCATAAGTATCATTAAACTCTGTTGCCAGACCATAGTTAGAGGTAATAGAAGCGCCCCAACCAAATTGGTCGTTAATCGGTGCAACAAAGTGCATGTTCGGAACCCATGCCGTAGGCGCGATGTTATCGGCTTGCAGGCTACGACCAGACGGAGACGTTCCGCTGATATTCACATCCGGGTCAATATAAACCGCACCCGCAGAAAATGTCGGGCGGTCAAACATGGTAATCAATGCGGGGTTACGGCTAACGTTACCTGCATCATCGGCAATTGCGCCTTCCCCTGAATAAGCCCGGCCCAGGCCAGAGGAAGAAAATTCGTTTAACTGAAAGCCTGCCGACCAGGCCTGGGTGGAGATAAGTGCCACTGCGACTGCGAGAGCAGACTTTGTAAACAGGGTTTTCTGGCTCATGACCATAACCTCAATGATTTATTTTTATACAAACTATGTTACGTGCTGTAACAGGAGCGCGAAGTGTAGGGTCTGAGGTACATCTTAGAAATCAGACCAGTGGCGAGAGTATAGGTCGGACCAGCTAGAATGTTGCAAGTATGTTTCCATCTTTTTTCAAATATGATCTAAGAAACGCGATCCAGCTGGCAAAATTTGGAGGTTGCGCACTCGCGGATTCGGGTGAATTTTGTTTTAGATCATTTTTAAGTGTGATTTCGGTCACTTATCCGATTTTGCAGAATTAACAACTGGAGCAGCACTTTCCGGAAGCGTAAAATATCCACAACGTTTATCTGGCACCTTGGGTGCACATACAGAGGAAATCAACGATGAGTAAATGTAGTGCTGATGAAACCCCGGTTTGCTGCTGTATGGATGTTGGCACCATTATGGACAACTCCGACTGCACCGCGTCTTACAGCCGCGTGTTTGCAAACCGCGCAGAAGCAGAACAAACGCTGGCGGCGCTGACTGAAAAATCCCGTAGCGTGGAATCCGAACCGTGCAAAATCTCCCCGACTTTCACTGAAGAGTCTGACGGTGTGCGCCTGGATATCGATTTCACTTTTGCCTGCGAAGCTGAAATGCTGATCTTCCAGCTGGGTCTGCGTTAATTCCTCTCGGGTACGTACGCCCCTGTCAGTTGCTGGCAGGGGCGTTTTCTTTTCTTTCTTCTGTCTTCACTGTGTCATAGCTCCCACTTTCCTTTTTCTCCGCTTGGCTAAATGTAAAAAAATGGTTAATACTATGATCAGGTCAGACCACTTTATTTATTTTTTTACAGGGGAGTGTTATGGGTCAGGTTTTACCACTGGTTACCCGCCAGGGCGATCGTATCGCCATTGTTAGCGGTTTACGTACGCCTTTTGCCCGCCAGGCGACGGCTTTTCATGGCATTCCCGCGGTTGATTTAGGGAAGATGGTGGTAGGCGAACTGCTGGCACGCAGCGAGATCCCCGCTGAAGTGATTGAACAGCTGGTCTTTGGTCAGGTCGTACAAATGCCTGAAGCCCCCAACATTGCGCGTGAAATTGTTCTCGGTACCGGAATGAATGTGCATACCGATGCTTACAGCGTCAGCCGCGCTTGCGCTACCAGTTTCCAGGCGGTTGCAAACGTCGCAGAAAGCCTGATGGCGGGAACTATCCGAGCGGGGATTGCCGGTGGGGCAGATTCCTCTTCCGTATTGCCAATTGGCGTCAGTAAAAAACTGGCGCACGTGCTGGTTGATGTCAACAAAGCTCGAACCATGAGCCAGCGCCTGAAACTCTTCTCTCGCCTGCGTTTGCGCGACTTAATGCCCGTACCGCCTGCGGTAGCAGAATATTCTACTGGCTTGCGGATGGGCGACACCGCCGAACAAATGGCGAAAACCTACGGCATCACCCGAGAACAGCAAGATGCATTAGCGCACCGTTCGCATCAGCGTGCCGCTCAGGCATGGTCAGACGGAAAACTCAAAGAAGAGGTGATGACTGCCTTTATCCCTCCTTATAAACAACCGCTTGTCGAAGACAACAATATTCGCGGTAATTCCTCGCTTGCCGATTACGCAAAGCTGCGCCCGGCGTTTGATCGCAAACACGGAACGGTAACGGCGGCAAACAGTACGCCGCTGACCGATGGCGCGGCAGCGGTGATCCTGATGACTGAATCCCGGGCGAAAGAATTAGGGCTGGTGCCGCTGGGGTATCTGCGCAGCTACGCATTTACTGCGATTGATGTCTGGCAGGACATGTTGCTCGGTCCAGCCTGGTCAACACCGCTGGCGCTGGAACGTGCCGGTTTGACGATGAGCGAACTGACATTGATCGATATGCACGAAGCCTTTGCAGCTCAGACACTGGCGAATATTCAGTTGCTGGGTAGTGAACGTTTTGCTCGTGAAGTACTGGGGCGTGCACATGCCACTGGCGAAGTGGACGATAGCAAATTTAACGTGCTTGGCGGTTCGATTGCTTACGGACATCCCTTCGCGGCGACCGGCGCGCGGATGATTACCCAGACATTGCATGAACTTCGCCGTCGCGGCGGTGGATTTGGTTTAGTTACCGCCTGTGCTGCCGGTGGGCTTGGCGCGGCAATGGTTCTGGAGGCGGAATAATGGAAATGGCATCAGCGTTTACTCTTAATGTTCGTCTGGACAACATTGCTATCATCACCATCGACGTACCGGATGAGAAAATGAATACCCTGAAGGCGGAATTTGCCTCGCAGGTGCGCGCCATTATTAAGCAACTCCGTGAAAACAAAGAGTTGCGCGGCGTGGTGTTTATCTCCGCGAAACCGGACAATTTTATCGCCGGAGCAGACATCAACATGATTGGCAACTGCAAAACGGCGCAAGAAGCGGAAGCACTGGCGCGGCAGGGCCAACAGTTGATGGCGGAGATTCATGCTTTGCCCATTCCGGTTATCGCGGCTATTCATGGCGCTTGCCTGGGCGGTGGGCTGGAGCTGGCGCTGGCGTGCCACGGTCGCGTTTGTACTGACGATCCCAAAACGGTGCTCGGTTTGCCTGAAGTACAACTTGGATTGTTACCCGGTTCAGGCGGCACCCAGCGTTTACCGCGTCTGATAGGCGTCAGTACAGCATTAGAGATGATTCTCACCGGAAAACAACTTCGGGCGAAACAGGCATTAAAGCTGGGGCTGGTGGATGACGTTGTTCCGCACTCCATTTTGCTGGAAGCCGCTGTTGAGCTGGCGAAGAAGGATCGCCCATCTTCCCGCCCTCTACCTGTACGCGAGCGTATTCTGGCGGGGCCGTTAGGTCGTGCGCTGCTGTTCAAAATGGTCGGCAAGAAAACAGAACACAAAACTCAAGGCAATTATCCGGCGACAGAACGCATCCTGGAGGTTGTTGAAACGGGATTAGCGCAGGGCACCAGCAGCGGCTATGACGCTGAAGCTCGCGCCTTTGGCGAACTGGCGATGACGCCGCAATCGCAAGCTTTGCGTAGTATCTTTTTTGCCAGTACGGACGTGAAGAAAGATCCCGGTAGTGATGCACCGCCTGCGCCATTAAACAGCGTGGGAATTTTAGGTGGTGGCTTGATGGGCGGCGGTATTGCTTATGTCACTGCTTGTAAAGCGGGGCTTCCGGTCAGAATTAAAGATATCAACCCGCAGGGCATAAATCATGCGCTGAAGTACAGTTGGGATCAGCTGGAGGGCAAAGTTCGCCGTCGTCATCTCAAAGCCAGCGAACGTGACAAACAGCTGGCATTAATCTCCGGAACGACGGACTATCGCGGCTTTGCCCATCGCGATCTGATTATTGAAGCGGTGTTTGAAAATCTCGAATTAAAACAACAGATGGTGGCGGAAGTGGAGCAAAATTGCGCCGCTCATACCATTTTTGCTTCGAACACGTCATCTTTACCGATTGGTGATATCGCCGCTCACGCCGCGCGACCTGAGCAAGTTATTGGCCTGCATTTCTTCAGTCCGGTGGAAAAAATGCCGCTGGTAGAGATTATTCCTCATGCGGGTACATCGGCGCAAACCATCGCCACTACGGTAAAACTGGCGAAAAAACAGGGCAAAACGCCCATTGTCGTGCGTGACAAAGCCGGGTTTTACGTCAATCGCATCTTAGCGCCTTACATTAATGAAGCTATCCGCATGCTGACCGAAGGTGAACGGGTAGAGCACATTGATGCCGCGCTAGTGAAATTTGGTTTTCCGGTAGGCCCAATCCAACTTTTGGATGAGGTAGGAATCGACACCGGGACTAAAATTATTCCTGTACTGGAAGCCGCTTATGGAGAACGTTTTAGCGCGCCTGCAAATGTTGTTTCTTCAATTTTGAACGACGATCGCAAAGGCAGAAAAAATGGTCGGGGTTTCTATCTTTATGGTCAGAAAGGGCGTAAAAGCAAAAAACAGGTCGATCCTGCCATTTACCCGCTCATTGGCGCACAAGGGCAGGGGCGACTCTCCGCACCGCAGGTTGCTGAACGGTGTGTGATGTTGATGCTGAATGAAGCAGTACGTTGTGTTGATGAGCAGGTTATCCGTAGCGTGCGTGACGGGGATATTGGTGCGGTATTTGGCATTGGTTTTCCGCCATTTCTCGGTGGACCGTTCCGCTATATCGATTCTCTCGGCGCGGGCGAAGTGGTTGCAATAATGCAACGACTGGCCACGCAGTATGGTTCCCGTTTTACCCCTTGCGAGCGTTTGGTCGAGATGGGCGCGCGTGGGGAAAGTTTTTGGAAAACAACTGCAACTGACCTGCAATAAGAAGGTCAAAGCTATATGAATCCGCGCTGAATGGCGGAGTGTTGGTCAAAATGTAAACGCATATTGACTATACTTACGCCATTGAGGTAAAAAACAGCGTTTCATTCGGTGAATGGATAAGGCACAATGCCGGCCACCGTTTTCTTTCTCTGGTTTCAGATGAAAGAAAACGGGCGAATCTGGTTAACAAAAGCGGTGCAATATGCAAGTTTTTATCATGCGTCACGGCGACGCAGCCCTCGATGCCGCCAGTGATTCGGTTCGTCCTCTGACCACTAATGGTTGTGACGAATCTCGCCTGATGGCGAACTGGCTGAAAGGTCAAAAAGTGGAAATCGAACGCGTTCTGGTGAGCCCGTTCCTGCGAGCCGAGCAAACACTGGAAGAAGTAGGGGATTGTCTGAACCTGCCTTCCAGTGCAGAAGTTCTGCCGGAGTTAACGCCCTGCGGCGATGTTGGTCTGGTCAGTGCCTATTTGCAGGCGTTGACCAATGAAGGTGTTGCTTCGGTACTGGTGATCTCTCACTTACCGTTAGTCGGGTATCTGGTTGCCGAGTTATGTCCGGGCGAAACGCCGCCTATGTTTACCACCTCGGCCATTGCCAGCGTAACGCTTGATGAAAGCGGAAACGGTACATTCAACTGGCAGATGAGCCCGTGTAATCTGAAGATGGCAAAAGCTATCTGATGTGTTCCAAATTATGCCCAATGAGGTAGATTCATTGGGCATAATTGCTCATTAGGCAGCGGATATCTGTCAACCTCACTACTATCGAAGACTCTCCTTATCTATAAATAAAACACTTTCTACATTCATTCGGAAATTATTCTTCTGCGCGTATCTTGATTTTGCCCAAAGTTACATGTTGAAATGAATAATGTCTGTTTGACACTCAGTGTCATTTATTAATACAGATAATAGAGAAAATAGAGTTGAATAATCAGGCAGGATGTAATTGAAACTTGATTAAATTCTGGCTATAGTGTTTATATATTATATTGTCAAAAGTGGATAAATGCCAATCGCATTATATGTTCATTGTTTGTTTTTTAAGCTGTTGATATTCATTATTGATATACTTTCTATTTTTTCTAAATACTTATTCCGTATTTTTTAAGGATGTCCTTAAGATAACCTTTCTTCTGTCAATATATTAATTAAATCTACATTTACTCTTTAGTAAAATTAAATTGGATCAGGGGTGTGGAAACATCACTATGCGGCCCCACACCAATGAATACAATTTTCTACGACCTGTTCTTTTTGGGTCGCATGCCGTATTCAATGGCTGGGTATAAACATTGGCTATTGACTGAATCAATGTATTGCAATGTTTATATTTTTAATTATTTATAGTTTAAGGACAAATAATGAGTAAGTTTGTTAAAACAGCTATTGCTGCGGCAATGGTGATGGGCGTGTTCACCTCTACGGCAACAATCGCTGCGGGTAACAACGGTACTGCACGTTTTTACGGCACCATTGAAGACTCAGTGTGTTCTATCGTTCCGGACGATCACAAACTGGAAGTTGATATGGGTGATATCGGTGCCGAAAAACTGAAAAATAACGGCACCACCACGCCGAAAAGTTTCCAGATTCGTCTGCAAGATTGCGTATTTGATACTCAGGAAACAATGACCACTACCTTTACTGGTACCGTTTCTTCTGCAAATAGCGGCAATTATTACACCATTTTCAATACCGATACCGGTGCGGCATTTAACAATGTTAGCCTGGCGATCGGTGACTCTCTGGGTACCTCTTACAAAAGCGGCATGGGTATTGACCAGAAAATAGTGAAAGACACTTCTACCAACAAAGGCAAAGCGAAGCAGACACTGAACTTTAAAGCCTGGCTGGTCGGCGCAGCTGATGCGCCAGATCTGGGTAATTTTGAAGCAAATACCACCTTCCAGATTACTTACCTGTAAGGCATACCCCCATAGCGACACTGCTATGGGGGATTTAAATGGATTTTGACCGAACAAGAATAAAAACGGATAGAAACGTGTATGCCTGACCATTCTCTTTTTCGATTACGGATTCTTCCGTGGTGCATTGCGCTGGCAATGTCAGGGAGTTATAGCAGTGTCTGGGCTGAAGACGACATTCAGTTTGATTCCCGTTTTCTGGAATTAAAAGGCGACACAAAAATTGATCTGAAGCGTTTTTCCAGCCAGGGATATGTTGAGCCCGGAAAATACAATTTACAGGTTCAACTAAATAAACAGCCATTGGCGGAAGAGTACGATATTTACTGGTATGCTGGTGAAGATGACGCGAGCAAAAGCTATGCTTGTCTGACACCGGAACTGGTAGCGCAGTTTGGTTTAAAAGAAGACGTGGCGAAAAATCTGCAATGGAGCCACGATGCTAAATGCCTGAAATCCGGTCAACTGGAAGGCATGGAAATTAAGGCTGATTTAAGCCAGTCCGCATTAGTCATTTCACTGCCACAGGCTTACCTCGAATATACTTATCCCGACTGGGATCCGCCTTCACGTTGGGATGACGGCATCTCCGGGATCGTCGCGGACTACAGCATCAACGCACAAACCCGGCACGAAGAAAATGGCGGTGATGATAGTAACGAGATCAGCGGCAACGGGACGGTTGGGGTTAACCTAGGGCCGTGGCGTATGCGTGCTGACTGGCAGACTAACTATCAACATACTCGCAGTAATGATGACGATGAATTCAGCGGCGATGAAACTCAAAAAAAATGGGAGTGGAGTCGCTACTATGCCAGGCGGGCGTTACCATCATTAAAAGCCAAACTGGCGCTGGGCGAGGATTACCTCAGATCCGATATTTTTGATGGTTTTAACTATGTTGGTGGCAGTGTCAGTACTGACGATCAAATGTTGCCTCCCAATCTGCGCGGCTACGCGCCAGACATTTCCGGCGTGGCACACACCACAGCAAAAGTGACCGTCAGCCAGATGGGGCGTGTGATTTACGAAACGCAGGTTCCGGCTGGACCGTTTCGTATTCAGGATCTTGGTGATTCTGTCTCCGGTACGTTGCATATTCGCATTGAAGAACAGAACGGCCAGGTGCAGGAATATGACATCAGCACCGCCTCGATGCCATACCTCACTCGTCCAGGTCAGGTTCGCTATAAGATCATGATGGGCCGTCCGCAAGAGTGGGGACACCATGTCGAGGGTGAATTTTTTTCTGGTGCTGAAGCTTCCTGGGGGATCGCTAACGGCTGGTCGTTATATGGCGGCGCACTGGGAGATGAAAACTATCAGTCTGCGGCGCTTGGTGTCGGTCGCGATTTGTCTACATTCGGCGCGGTCGCGTTTGATGTTACTCACTCGCACACCAAACTGGATAAAGACACCGCTTATGGCAAAGGTTCGCTGGACGGTAACTCCTTCCGTGTGAGTTATTCCAAAGACTTTGACCAGCTCAACAGCCGCGTTACTTTTGCTGGATATCGCTTCTCGGAAGAGAACTTTATGACCATGAGCGAGTATCTGGATGCCAGTGACAGCGGAATGGTACGCACGGGCAACGACAAAGAGATGTACACCGCCACTTATAACCAGAACTTCCGCGATGCGGGTGTTTCGGTTTATCTCAACTATACCCGCCATACCTACTGGGATCGCGAGGAGCAGACAAACTACAACATCATGCTCTCGCACTATTTCAATATGGGCAGTATTCGTAATGTCAGCATCTCGATGACTGGCTACCGTTACGAGTATGACAACCAGGCCGACAAAGGCATGTACATTTCGCTCAGTATGCCGTGGGGCGACAACAGTACCGTTAGCTATAACGGTACTATGGCAGTGGGACGGACAGCAGTCAGGTCGGTTATTTCAGCCGTGTCGATGACGCGACTCACTATCAGTTGAACGTCGGCACCAGTGACAAACACACCAGCGTTGACGGCTATTACAGCCATGATGGTTCGCTGGCGCAGGTTGACCTCAGTGCGAACTACCATGAAGGGCAATACACCTCTGCGGGCTTGTCGTTACAGGGCGGCGCAACGTTTACTGCCCACGGTGGCGCACTTCACCGTACCCAGAATATGGGCGGGACACGCTTGTTGATTGATGCCGATGGCGTTGCCGATGTTCCGGTAGAAGGTAACGGTGCTGCTGTTTATACCAATATGTTTGGTAAAGCCGTCGTTTCTGACGTCAATAACTATTACCGCAATCAGGCGTATATCGACCTCAACAAACTGCCGGAAAACGCCGAAGCAACCCAGTCGGTGGTACAAGCCACGCTAACTGAAGGGGCGATTGGCTACCGCAAATTTGCCGTCATCAGTGGTCAAAAAGCGATGGCGGTGCTGCGTTTACAAGACGGCAGCCATCCTCCGTTTGGCGCAGAAGTAAAAAATGATAACGAGCAGACAGTGGGCCTTGTCGATGATGACGGCAATGTTTATCTGGCTGGGGTGAAACCTGGCGAACACATGAGTGTGTTCTGGAGTGGTGTTGCGCATTGCGATATCAACCTGCCGGACCCGCTGCCTGCCGATCTGTTTAACGGCTTGTTACTGCCATGCCAGCATAAAGGCAACGTCGCGCCGGTTGTTCCTGATGACATAAAGCCTGTCATTCAGGAGCAGACGCAACAGGTGACACCCACCAATCCCCCTGTTTCTGTTTCAGCTAACCAATAACGTGATTAAGGAATGATCCATGTCTGATTTACTTTGCTCTGCCAAATTGGGTGCTACGACGCTAGCGTTACTGCTTAGCGCTGCCAGTTTGTCTGCCCAGGCTTCTGTAACGCCAGATCGTACCCGTTTGATATTTAATGAAAGCGACAAATCAATCAGCGTGACGTTGCGCAATAACGATCCGAAACTGCCTTATCTGGCCCAAAGCTGGATCGAAGATGAAAAGGGTAACAAGATCAGTTCACCGTTAACTGTTCTGCCACCGGTGCAACGCATCGATTCAATGATGAACGGGCAGGTAAAAGTGCAGGGAATGCCGGATATCAACAAATTGCCTGCCGATCGTGAAAGCCTGTTCTACTTCAACGTGCGTGAGATCCCGCCAAAATCAAACAAAGCCAACACGCTGCAAATAGCACTACAAACGCGTATTAAGTTGTTCTGGCGACCGAAGGCGCTGGAGAACGTCAGCATGAAAAACCCCTATCAATATAAGGTTACTTTAACCCGCAACGGTCAGGAATTTACCGTCAATAACCCGACGTCGTATTACGTCATTTTCAGTAATGCCAGCACACAGAAAAATGGCAATCCGGCAGCCGGTTTCTCGCCAATAGTGATGTCGCCGAAAACCTCTGCACCGCTGAATGTGAAGATGGGTAGCGTGCCGGTACTGACCTATGTCAACGACTATGGCGCTCGGATGCCGCTCTTTTTCACTTGCAACGGTAACAGTTGCTAGGTCGATGAAGAGCAGAGCCGCAAAGGCTGAGGCCGGGAGAGCCAGTATGAAAGGATCTTGTTCTGTCTGGGCGGTAACTGGGTTACTGATATGTTGTGTTGGTAGCGGCTTTGCAGTTGCAGCGAGTAAGTCAGTAAGTATGAATTTACGGGTGCTTGTCGATGCCCCTCCTCCTTGTACGGTAAATGGTGCGGCAGTTGAGTTTGGTAATGTATTCATTAATAAGATCAATAGGGTTGATTATAAACGTCCCATTGACTACTCGCTTGTTTGTAACAATCTGGCAATGGATGACCTGCGTCTACAGATGCAGGCGACAACGGTCGTGATTAACGGTGAAACAGTTATCAGCACGGGTATTCCTGGGTTTGGTATTCGGGTTCAGAAAAGTAGTGATCACACAATACTCGACTTAACCTCTGGCTCATGGTTGCCATTTAATTTTTCCTCGGGAGTTCCCGTTCTGGAAGCTGTGCCGGTGAAACAGAGTGGTACAACGTTAGCGGCAGCTGAATTTAACGCCAGTGCCACAATTGTGGTGGATTACCAATGAAACGGATCTCGCTTATTTTGCTGTGGGGCTTTTGCTCGATGGCACTCTCAAACGTCTCTTTTCACGGTTATTTAGTGCAGCCGCCTAACTGCACGATTAGCAACGCTCAAACCATTGAAATAACTTTTCAGGATGTGCTTATTGATGACATTAATGGCAGCAATTATGAGCAAACCGTGCCGTATTCCATTACCTGCGATACGGCGGTTCGCGACCCATTAATGGAAATGACCTTGAGCTGGAGTGGCACACCAAGCGATTTTGATAATGCTGCAGTAAGCAGCAATATCACTGGTTTAGGCATTCAGCTCAAACAGGCAGGGCAGAGTTTTACGATCAATACGCCACTTGTGGTGAATGAAACCGATTTACCGGTGTTAACGGCTGTGCCAGTAAAAAAGAGTGGTGTCATTCTGCCAGAGGCGGACTTTGAGGCCTGGGCCACGTTACAGGTAGATTACCAATGAAGAAAAAGCGTACGTTGTTTTTTATTAGTAGCCTGATGTTGCTGGGCAGTGGAACCACAATAGCAGGAGATAATTTGCACTTTACCGGCAATTTAATCAGTAAATCGTGTACGCCAGTGATTAATGGTAGCCAGTTGGCAGAAGTACATTTTCCTGCCATTGCCGCCAGCGATTTAATGAACCTTGGGCAGTCAGAGCGAGTGCCATTGGTGTTTCAATTGAAAGATTGTCATAGTTCTACATTGTTTAATGTCAAAGTAACGTTGACAGGAACAGAAGATAGTGCTCTACCCGGCTTTCTGGCCTTTGACTCCTCGTCATCAGCATCCGGCGCTGGGATTGGTATTGAAACTGCGGCAGGCACATCGGTGCCAATCAACAATACAACAGGCGTCACGCTCCCGCTGAATCAGGGAAATAACAGCCTAAATTTTAATACCTAGTTACAGGCAAAGAGCGGGCGAGATGTAACGTCCGGAGACTTTAGTGCCACAGTGACGGCAACCTTTGAGTATTTCTGAAATGAAAAAATGGACCATAATTTTCGCGAGCCTAATGCTGCTCGTTCTGAGTGTTGTCGGCGCATCTAAGAGTTATGCTGGAGATAAACTTATGAGTGCGAGTTTTGACAGTGTGAGAGTTTATTATGCCATGGACAAGGTAACCGGTGCTGTAGCGAGCAGTGTTTTCAATGTTACGGTGATAACGCCAAAGGAGGTTGCATATGGGAAATATGATTCTTTTGCGTATAAAGGCGATACGTTGCGGGTTATTTCCTGGTCTGGGTCGGGTTCAGCTCCAACTTTGGTACTGACTGACTTTGATACAATTAATAACTCAAATTGCCCTGGCATAGATACGAAAATTTTTCGTTGTGCATATATGACGTTTAAAATTACCGTTGCATCTGATGATTATGGTTGCCCTTGGATCGCATCCTTTTATTCCTATACAGATTTACCCGGATTTGGAAGCTATACGGCCCCTACAGTGCATAACACAATATGCCCAACGATACCGGTCGCTTCATACGATATCTCCTGGAGTGAAAATTATGTCAGCCATAATAAGGCGTTACGAATTCAGTCCACGGGGTCAACAGTGACCACCACGCTTTCGACCTACCTGATGGAAGGCGGCAGACTCTGTGATGGCAGTAATTTTTCTGATAATGATGGCAGAGGAGCATACTGCCGCGCGGTATCAGAATTGTTAACCTTTACCTCTTACGGTTGTGATAAATCAACGGTAACGGTTACGCCAACTCGTCATCCGGTAACGGATAAAGTACTACACGATATTGTGGTGAATGTGAATACCAGTAGTGGGCAACCGATTGATTCGACGTGTCGTTTTCAGTATGTATTGAATGAACTGAAGTTCGTAGTATTGCTCTGATGCGTCTTATCAGGCCTACGAAGTGAATTGCAATTTATTGAATTATCACATATTTGTAGGCCGGATAAGGCGTTTACGCTGCTCCGGCATTTGCTGCCAGCATTCAGGGCAACTCCGGCGGCAACCACTCTTCCACTTCAATCAACACCAACAAAGCCGCATCACCGCCGTACTCTTTCGGTGCCTGGTGAAATGCCATCACATGCGGATGTTGTGCCAGCCACAGCGGTGTTTGTTGCTTCAAAATATGCTTCCCGTGCCCATGCATCACGCAGGCACAAAACACATGTTCGCGGCGACAGGCGGCAATCAACGCGCCCAGTTCCTGCTTGGCCTGCAGCTGCGTCAGACCGTGTAAATCCAAAAACAATTCCGGTGAATAATCGCCGCGGCGCAGTTTCTTCGCCTCAAAATGGCTGACATCCGGGCGAACATATTTCACCGGACCTTCGGTATTTAATAACGGCTGAAACTCATCGGAGAAATAATGGCTGGCATCAGCCTGCTCCTGGATCAAGCGTTTCACCGGCACTTCGCTGATTTTTTTACGCTGCGGTCGGTGGACAATCGTGTCCTGCTTAATCTTGCGAGTCCCCGCCATCAACTGGCGAAACAGAGCCTGGTCCTCCTCGCTAAGTGTTGTTTTCTTTTTCATTTATCTGTCTCTATTTCTAATTTTCCTACAGTTTACCCGACTCGTAGCACAATCGATCGTTTTAAACGTATTTTTCCTCACTCACCGCGCGTGAATGCTGATTTATCGTCATCTTCATGGCAAACTAGCCGCCGAAATTATTGCGATCATGCCCTGGAGGAATACGTGGATAAAATTTTCGTTGATGAAGCAGTAAATGAGCTGCAAACCATTCAGGACATGTTGCGCTGGTCGGTAAGCCGCTTCAGCGCGGCAAATATCTGGTACGGTCACGGCACCGATAACCCGTGGGATGAAGCCGTACAGCTGGTGTTACCATCGCTCTACCTGCCGCTGGATATCCCGGAAGATATGCGCACCGCGCGTCTGACCTCCAGCGAAAAACACCGTATTGTTGAACGCGTGATCCGCCGCGTCAACGAGCGCATTCCGGTGGCTTACCTGACCAACAAAGCCTGGTTCTGCGGTCATGAATTTTACGTCGATGAACGCGTGCTGGTGCCGCGCTCGCCGATTGGTGAACTGATCAACAATAAATTTGCCGGACTCATCAGCAAGCAACCGCAGCATATTTTAGATATGTGTACCGGTAGCGGCTGCATCGCCATTGCCTGTGCTTATGCCTTCCCGGAAGCGGAAGTCGACGCGGTAGATATCTCTCCCGACGCGCTGGCGGTTGCCGAACAGAACATCGAAGAACACGGTCTGATCCACAACGTCATTCCGATTCGTTCCGATCTGTTCCGTGATTTGCCGAAAGTGCAATACGATCTGATTGTCACTAACCCGCCGTATGTCGACGCGGAAGATATGTCCGACCTGCCAAACGAATACCGTCACGAGCCGGAACTGGGCCTGGCATCTGGCACCGACGGCCTGAAACTGACGCGTCGCATTCTCGGTAACGCGGCAGATTACCTTGCTGATGATGGCGTGTTGATTTGTGAAGTGGGCAACAGCATGGTACATCTTATGGAACAATATCCCGATGTTCCGTTCACCTGGCTGGAGTTTGATAACGGCGGCGATGGTGTGTTTATGCTCACTAAAGAGCAGCTTCTTGCCGCACGAGAACATTTCGCGATTTATAAAGATTAAGTAAACACGCAAACACAACAATAACGGAGCCGTGATGGCTGGAAACACAATTGGACAACTCTTTCGCGTAACCACCTTCGGCGAATCGCACGGGCTGGCGCTCGGCTGCATCGTCGATGGTGTTCCGCCAGGCATTCCGCTGACGGAAGCGGACCTGCAACATGACCTTGATCGTCGTCGCCCTGGGACATCGCGCTATACCACCCAGCGCCGCGAGCCGGATCAGGTCAAAATACTCTCCGGTGTTTTTGAAGGCGTTACTACTGGCACCAGCATTGGCTTGTTGATCGAAAATACCGACCAGCGTTCTCAGGATTACAGCGCAATTAAAGACGTCTTCCGTCCAGGCCATGCTGATTACACCTACGAACAAAAATACGGTCTGCGCGATTATCGCGGCGGTGGACGTTCTTCCGCCCGCGAAACCGCCATGCGCGTGGCGGCAGGGGCGATTGCCAAAAAATATCTCGCCGAGAAATTTGGTATTGAAATCCGCGGCTGCCTGACCCAGATGGGCGACATTCCGCTGGAAATCAAAGACTGGTCGCTGGTTGAACAAAATCCGTTCTTCTGCCCGGACCCCGACAAAATCGACGCGTTAGATGAACTGATGCGCGCGCTGAAAAAAGAGGGCGACTCCATCGGCGCGAAAGTCACCGTTGTTGCCAGTGGTGTCCCCGCCGGACTTGGCGAGCCGGTCTTTGACCGCCTGGATGCCGACATCGCCCATGCGCTGATGAGCATCAACGCGGTGAAAGGCGTGGAAATTGGCGACGGTTTTGACGTAGTGGCGCTGCGCGGCAGCCAGAACCGCGACGAAATCACCAAAGAGGGTTTCCAGAGCAACCATGCGGGCGGCATTTTCGGCGGTATCAGCAGCGGGCAGCAAATCATTGCTCATATGGCGCTGAAACCGACCTCCAGCATTACCGTGCCGGGGCGCACTATTAACCGCTTTGGCGAAGAAGTTGAGATGATCACCAAAGGCCGTCACGATCCCTGTGTCGGGATCCGTGCAGTGCCGATCGCTGAAGCGATGCTGGCGATCGTTTTAATGGATCACCTGTTACGGCAGCGGGCGCAAAATGCCGATGTGAAGACTGATATTCCACGCTGGTAAAAAATGAACAAAACCGCGATTGCGCTGCTGGCTCTGCTTGCCAGTAGCGCTAGCCTGGCAGCGACGCCGTGGCAAAAAATAACCCAACCTGTGCCGGGTAGCGCACAATCGATAGGCAGTTTTTCTAATGGCTGTATTGTCGGCGCTGACACGTTGCCGATACAGTCCGAACATTATCAGGTCATGCGTACCGATCAGCGTCGCTATTTCGGTCACCCGGATCTGGTGATGTTTATCCAGCGTCTGAGTAGCCAGGTGAGCAATCTGGGCATGGGTACGGTGCTGATTGGCGATATGGGGATGCCCGCTGGTGGGCGTTTCAACGGCGGTCATGCCAGCCACCAGACCGGACTGGATGTCGATATCTTTCTGCAACTGCCGAAAACTCGCTGGACCTCCGCGCAGCTCTTGCGCCCGCAAGCACTGGACTTAGTTTCCCGCGACGGTAAACACGTTGTCTCCACGCTGTGGAAGCCAGAAATTTTCAGCTTGATCAAACTCGCCGCCCAGGACAAAGACGTCACGCGCATTTTTGTTAATCCGGCGATTAAACAACAACTTTGCCTTGATGCGGGCACCGATCGCGACTGGTTGCGCAAAGTGCGACCCTGGTTCCAGCATCGCGCGCATATGCATGTACGATTACGTTGCCCTGCCGATAGTCTGGAGTGTGAAGATCAACCTTTACCGCCATCAGGCGATGGTTGCGGGGCAGAACTGCAAAGCTGGTTTGAACCTCCAAAACCGGGAACAACAAAGCCTGAGAAGAAGACACCGCCTCCGTTGCCGCCTTCCTGCCAGGCGCTACTGGATGAGCACGTGATCTAATGGAAACGTTTAATAGCCTGTTTATGGTTTCTCCGCTGTTGCTGGGAGTTCTCTTTTTTGTCGCCATGCTGGCGGGATTTATCGACTCGATTGCCGGTGGCGGTGGGTTACTCACCATTCCGGCATTGATGGCTGCGGGAATGTCTCCCGCTAACGCGCTGGCAACCAATAAACTGCAAGCCTGCGGCGGCTCTATTTCCGCCACTATCTACTTTATTCGCCGCAAAGTGGTTAGTTTAAGCGATCAGAAACTCAATATTGCCATGACCTTTGTCGGCTCAATGAGCGGCGCACTGTTGGTACAGTACGTTCAGGCTGATGTCTTACGGCAGATTTTGCCCATTCTGGTGATTTGTATCGGCCTCTATTTCTTGCTGATGCCAAAGCTGGGTGAAGAAGATCGCCAGCGCCGGATGTACGGTTTACCCTTTGCGTTAATTGCCGGTGGCTGCGTCGGTTTTTATGACGGATTCTTTGGCCCGGCTGCCGGATCGTTTTACGCGCTGGCCTTCGTTATGCTGTGCGGATTCAACCTCGCCAAAGCCACGGCTCACGCCAAATTACTCAACGCAACGTCAAACATTGGCGGTCTGCTGCTGTTTATTCTCGGCGGCAAAGTGATTTGGGCGACGGGCTTTGTCATGCTGGTGGGGCAGTTCCTCGGCGCGCGCATGGGTTCACGGTTGGTGTTGAGCAAAGGACAAAAGCTGATCCGCCCGATGATTGTTATCGTCTCGGCGGTGATGAGTGCCAAATTACTTTACGATAGCCACGGACAGGAGATCCTCCACTGGTTGGGGATGAACTAATGAACAGTACACACCACTACGAGCAGTTGATTGAAATTTTTAATAGCTGCTTTGCCGATGAATTTAATACCCGTCTGATTAAAGGCGACGACGAACCGATCTATCTTCCTGCTGATGCGGAAGTACCGTATAACCGAATCGTCTTTGCTCATGGCTTTTATGCCAGCGCAATTCATGAGATTTCGCACTGGTGTATTGCCGGAAAAGCGCGCCGTGAGCTGGTTGATTTCGGCTACTGGTATTGCCCGGACGGACGCGATGCCCAGACGCAAAGCCAGTTTGAAGATGTTGAAGTGAAGCCGCAGGCGTTCGACTGGTTATTCTGCGTGGCGGCTGGATATCCGTTTAACGTCAGTTGCGACAATCTGGAAGGGGATTTCGAACCGGATCGTGTGGTGTTTCAACGGCGGGTACATGCGCAGGTGATGGATTATCTGACAAATGGCATTCCGGAACGCCCGGCACGCTTCATTAAAGCACTACAAAATTATTATCACACGCCGGAACTTACGGCGGAACAGTTCCCGTGGCCGGAAGCGCTCAACTGAAGCCAGCGCCACGTTTTACAATGAGGAAAGAAGATGATCGCGGAGTTTGAATCACGCATTCTGGCATTAATCGACGGCATGGTTGACCATGCCAGTGATGATGAGTTGTTTGCCAGTGGGTATTTGCGTGGCCACCTGACATTAGCCATCGCAGAACTGGAAAGTGGTGATGACCACTCCGCTCAGGCGGTGCATACGACCGTTAGCCAGAGTCTGGAAAAAGCCATTGGTGCCGGTGAATTGTCGCCGCGTGACCAGGCGCTGGTGACCGATATGTGGGAAAACCTGTTTCAGCAGGCGTCACAGCTGTAAGTTGCGGCGTCTGGAGCACCATGCCTGATGCGACGCTTATCGCGTCTTATCAGGCCTACACGTCACACGTAGGTTGGATAAGGCGTTCACGCCGCATCCGGCAAACACTGCGAGAGCAGATTACCGCGCCTTAACCGCTTTACCCTTCAACAATTTCCGCACCCATAACCGATTCGGGTTTAACGCCGCCAGCGTACTGGCATCCATCGGAATCGGTTCGTCGCTCATCTGCGCCGCCAGAATCTCGGCACACAGCGGGGCAGAACACAAACCGCGAGAACCTAAAGCCGCAAACATAAAGAGATCGTCAAAAACCGGCGCGCTTACCGCCTCATCTTTTTGCTCCGCCAACGACGCATATTCCACGAGTGTTGCCTCATAATCGGGAACATTGCCTACCATTGGCAGATGATCGCGGGTGGCACAACGCACACCGCAGCGCGCCTCTTTATCACTGACATCAACCTCTTTTGCCCACTGTGCCTGCGGGAAACAATCAATCAACCGCTGGCGATTCTGCTGCTGATCGTCCTCACTGTACGCCGTATCTTCGCTGCCGCGATGATAACTGGCACCAATACAATGATGTTGATTCGCCGGATTTTGTGGCGTGAGATAACCGTCATAGCACAGCACCTGCTTCAGCTCTGCCAGTTCCGGCGTTGTCGGAATATGGCTGACCTGCCCGGCAACCGAATACACCGGGAGAGTCGACGTTTGGCTGAAACGGCTGATTTGATGCCCGTTCGCCAGTACCACTACGCTGTGTGTTGCTTGCTGATCTCCTGCAAAATTCAACAACCAACAGTCATCCTTACGGGATAAATTCTGTAACTGATATTGATAATAAATCTGCAAACCCTGCTGTTGCGCCAGTTCCAGCACATTACGGGTCAGTTCTGCTGGGCACAGCCAACCACCTTGCGGATAAGTAATGCCGCTGCAATTTGTCGCAACGCCCGTAATTTGTTCAACCGCATTTGCCTCAACGGCTACAGCCAGTTCTGCGGGTAAATCCATTGACAACATCTGTGCGATTTTATGCTGGCTTTTCTCATCCCAGCCTAACTGCGTGACGCCGCACCAGTCATGATCAAATTTAACGGGTAATTGGTCGTAAAACCGACGAGCAAAAGTAAACGCATTAGAGAAAAAGCGGTTTAGCGCCTCATCGTGTTTGCTTAATAACGGATACAGCGCCCCCTGGCGATTGCCGGAAGCACCCAGCGCGGGGGCTTCATCCGCGCAATAAAGCGCTACCTGCCAGCCGCGCCGTAATAACGCCAGCGACAACAACGCGCTGGCAATACCACCGCCGATAATCGCTACTTCCCGTTTGCTGCTGCCCGTACGATTAAACCACGGCGTGGAGCAGGGGAGTGGTAATGTCTGTTCCATCACCCCACAAAGCATTTCCCGTTTGCGCCCAAAGCCCTTACGTTTTTGCATCGTGAATCCGGCTTCCTGCAAACCGCGGCGGACAAAACCGGCAGACGTAAATGTCGCCAGCGTGCCGCCTGGACGCGCCAACCTTGCCATGGCGTTAAACAGATTTTGCGTCCACATATCCGGGTTTTTAGCTGGCGCAAAGCCGTCCAGAAACCAGGCATCTACTTTTTGATTTAGCGAATCGTCCAGTTGGCTGGTCAGTTCGTTAATATCGCCAAACCATAAATCCAGCGTCACGCGGCCTTCATCGAGCAATAAACGATGGCAACCGGGCAAGGGCATTGGCCACTGCGCCTGAAGTTGTTCTGCCCACGGAGCCAGTTCCGGCCAGTGTTGATGCGCTAAGGCTAAATCCGCACGGGTGAGGGGAAATTTCTCAAAACTAATGAAATGTAAGCGTTGTAATTGCGCTTGCGGATGCGCTTCGCGAAACTGATCAAATGCCTGCCATAGCGTCAGGAAGTTTAATCCGGTGCCGAAGCCGCTCTCTGCTACCACAAACAGAGGATGTGGATGCTCAGGAAAGCGTACCTCTAATTGGTTACCTCCCAGAAAAACATAACGCGTCTCTTCCAGCCCGTTATCGTTGGAAAAATAGACATCGTCAAAATCTCGGGAAACAGGTGTACCCTCAGCATTAAATTCGAGGTTGGCAGGTTGTATGGAGTAGTGTTTCACGTAAGTTACTCGTCTTACAGGCGGTGGCTCGATCTTAGCGATGTGTGTAAGGCTGCGCAAATTTCTCTATTAAATGGCTGATCGGACTTGTTCGGCGTACAAGTGTACGCTATTGTGCATTCGAAACTTACTCTATGTGCGACTTACAGAGGTATTGAATGAAACGTGCAGTGATTACTGGCCTGGGCATTGTTTCCAGCATCGGTAATAACCAGCAGGAAGTCCTGGCATCTCTGCGTGAAGGACGTTCAGGGATCACTTTCTCTCAGGAGCTGAAGGATTCCGGCATGCGTAGCCACGTCTGGGGCAACATAAAACTGGATACCACTGGCCTCATTGACCGCAAAGTTGTGCGCTTTATGAGCGACGCATCCATTTATGCATTCCTTTCTATGGAGCAGGCAATCGCTGATGCGGGCCTCTCTCCGGAAGCTTACCAGAATAACCCGCGCGTTGGCCTGATTGCAGGTTCCGGCGGCGGTTCCCCGCGTTTCCAGGTGTTCGGCGCTGACGCAATGCGCGGCCCGCGCGGCCTGAAAGCGGTTGGCCCGTATGTGGTCACTAAAGCGATGGCATCCGGCGTTTCTGCCTGTCTCGCCACGCCGTTTAAAATTCATGGCGTTAACTACTCCATCAGCTCCGCGTGTGCGACTTCCGCACACTGTATCGGTAACGCAGTAGAGCAGATCCAACTGGGCAAACAGGACATCGTGTTTGCTGGCGGCGGCGAAGAGCTGTGCTGGGAAATGGCCTGCGAATTCGACGCGATGGGTGCGCTGTCTACTAAATACAACGACACCCCGGAAAAAGCCTCCCGTACTTACGACGCTCACCGTGACGGTTTCGTTATCGCTGGCGGCGGCGGTATGGTAGTGGTTGAAGAGCTGGAACACGCGCTGGCGCGTGGTGCTTACATCTATGCTGAAATCGTTGGCTACGGCGCAACCTCTGATGGTGCAGACATGGTTGCTCCGTCTGGCGAAGGCGCAGTACGTTGTATGCAGATGGCGATGCATGGCGTTGATACTCCAATCGATTACCTGAACTCTCACGGTACTTCGACTCCGGTTGGCGACGTGAAAGAGCTGGCAGCTATCCGTGAAGTGTTCGGCGATAAGAGCCCGGCGATTTCTGCAACCAAAGCCATGACCGGTCACTCACTGGGCGCTGCGGGTGTGCAGGAAGCTATCTACTCTCTGCTGATGCTGGAACACGGCTTTATCGCCCCGAGCATCAACATTGAAGAGCTGGACGAGCAGGCTGCGGGTCTGAACATCGTGACCGAAACGACCGATCGCGAACTGACCACTGTTATGTCTAACAGCTTCGGCTTCGGCGGCACCAACGCCACGCTGGTAATGCGCAAGCTGAAAGATTAATTCGCAGTAGGCCGGAGTAGGTCGGATAAGACGCGCCAGCGTCGCATCCGACGTTACGCGCCAATGCGGCCTCCGGCACTAACGCAAAAGGGAACCTGATGGTTCCCTTTTTCACATCATTGACAATCGCCACCAGTTCTAGGCAAACTTCCCGCTTTGTCGATTTCCTTCTGAAAAGACGTACGCGTTAAATCCTGCCAACGCACCGTAACCCTGAAACCAGAGAGATGAGACGGGGATACTCCTCGCCTTGCGCTGCATTCTGGAGTAATGCATGACTGCTGTAAGCCAAACCGAAACACGATCTTCTGCCAGTTTTTCGCTCTTCCGCATCGCTTTTGCGGTTTTTCTCACCTACATGACCGTAGGGTTGCCGTTGCCGGTTATCCCGCTGTTTGTTCATCATGATCTGGGCTATGGCAATACCATGGTCGGCATTGCCGTCGGGATTCAGTTTCTGGCTACGGTGCTGACGCGTGGTTACGCCGGGCGACTGGCCGATCAATATGGCGCAAAACGTTCGGCGCTTCAGGGGATGTTAGCTTGTGGTCTGGCTGGCGGCGCGTTGCTGCTGGCGGCGATTTTGCCTGTCTCCGCACCGTTCAAATTTGCCCTGTTGGTCATCGGGCGTTTGATTCTTGGGTTTGGTGAAAGCCAGTTACTGACAGGCGCTCTGACCTGGGGGTTAGGCATCGTAGGGCCAAAACACTCTGGCAAAGTGATGTCATGGAACGGAATGGCGATTTACGGTGCCCTCGCTGTTGGTGCGCCGCTTGGCCTGTTGATTCATAGCCATTACGGTTTTGCCGCACTGGCGATCACCACAATGGTATTACCCTTACTGGCGTGGGCCTGTAACGGCACAGTGCGCAAAGTACCGGCCCTGGCGGGAGAACGTCCATCGCTGTGGAGCGTTGTCGGGCTTATCTGGAAACCAGGGTTAGGGCTGGCACTACAAGGCGTTGGTTTTGCGGTTATCGGGACTTTCGTTTCGCTCTGCTTTGCCAGCAAAGGATGGGCGATGGCGGGCTTTACTCTTACCGCGTTTGGCGGCGCATTTGTCGTGATGCGCGTCATGTTTGGCTGGATGCCGGACCGTTTTGGCGGCGTGAAAGTGGCGATTGTCTCTCTGCTTGTAGAAACGGTGGGCTTGTTGCTGCTCTGGCAAGCCCCAGGTGCATGGGTCGCATTAGCGGGCGCGGCGTTAACCGGAGCCGGATGTTCGCTTATCTTTCCTGCGCTGGGCGTGGAGGTGGTTAAACGCGTCCCCTCACAAGTTCGCGGCACCGCACTGGGCGGTTACGCCGCGTTTCAGGATATCGCCCTCGGCGTCTCCGGGCCGCTGGCGGGAATGCTGGCGACCACGTTTGGTTACTCTTCGGTATTTCTTGCCGGGGCGATCTCTGCGGTGCTGGGTATTATTGTCACGATACTGTCATTTCGTCGGGGTTAACGAACCAGCCAGACCAGCATCAGGATAATCGCGACTAACAGTATCCACAGCGCGGGACGCGTTGCCATATTTTGCAACGTGTCCATCATCGGTGGAAAAGGATTAAGCAGCGGTTGCATATCACGCGGATCAATCCCTTTAACCCGCCGTTGATAAAGCTGATTAAGAATATCCTCGGCCTGGGCAGAAGAAAGCGATGATTGCGCAGAAAGGCCATATTTTTGCTGGATATATGCCGATAACGCCGCCAGTTCACTGGCATCTAAAGGTTGTTTTAGCGCCATCTGTAGTGATTCCAGCGTCGGCGTATTTTGCTGGCTTAGCGTCTGACGCGCCTGTAGCCAGGTCACCAGATGGTTAAACAGTTTCGCTGGAATTAACTCGCCATCTTTCACCCCGGAAAGTTCCAGCATCGATTGCCAGATCTGTTTGCTGGGTTCCCCCGTTGCCGCCGCAAGTTTGGTCACCAGCTGTTTTAGCGCATTGTGCTCCGCCGGTAATAAAGGACGGTCGGTCGCCTCGCGCTGCTGTGGTTGCGGAATAACCATCTTCCCTTCCTGCAACAGGGTGAGAATGGTTTTTAATTGCTCCGGTGAGAGCTGATTCAGCGGCGTCTGACCAAAGTTATGACGGATATAATCCGTGACCGCCTGACGATTATTCCCCAGACGTAAATACTCCCCTAATTGCGCTAAAAGCTGGCGGGCAGAATGGCTTTTTTGCGCGGCCAGCAGACGTTGCGCCAGATTATGCTCAGCGGCAGGGAAGTGACGCGAAAGCAGCGGTGAATCTCCCGACAGACCAATATCGTGCCTGATACCCGCCCACAGTTCTGCTCTTTGTTGTTGCGTCAGTGAGGTCACTTTCGTCATTAAGCTTTCCAGCGAAGTACGTTGCTGACTGGATAAAGGCTGATTGCCCGCGCCAGACGGTAGGTTATCTCCCTGACCTGGTGGCTGCCCAAGAGGAGGGCCGGAAATAGGTTGTATCATTACGTATCCTTATACCTGAAATCTTCGCAAGTATGCCTGGCCGCGAGATTATGGCACACTTGTCCGGTTAACTCTCGTCTCATACAGGTAACACAAACGTGAAAATCCTTGTTGATGAAAATATGCCTTATGCCCGCGACTTATTTAGCCGTTTGGGTGAGGTGATCGCGGTTCCCGGGCGTCCAATCCCCGTCGCTCAACTGGCAGACACGGATGCGCTGATGGTGCGTTCGGTCACGAAAGTGAATGAATCTTTGCTGGCAGGAAAACCCATTAAATTTGTTGGAACTGCCACTGCGGGGACCGACCATGTCGATGAAGCATGGTTGAAGCAGGCGGGAATTGGTTTTTCCGCTGCACCTGGCTGTAATGCGATTGCGGTGGTGGAATATGTTTTCTCCTCCCTGCTGATGCTTGCCGAACGCGATGGATTTTCACTGCACGACCGTACGGTGGGGATCGTGGGCGTTGGTAACGTTGGACGTCGATTGCAGGCGCGACTGGAAGCGTTAGGGATTAAAACCTTACTTTGCGATCCGCCTCGCGCCGACCGTGGGGATGAGGGTGATTTCCGCTCGCTGGATGAGTTAGTCCAGCGCGCGGATATTCTGACTTTCCATACGCCACTCTTTAAAGATGGTCCGTACAAAACGCTACATCTGGCGGATGAAAAACTGATCCGTAGCCTGAAGCCCGGAGCGATTCTGATTAACGCCTGCCGTGGCGCAGTCGTCGATAATACCGCGCTGCTGACCTGCCTGAATGAAGGCCAGAAGTTAAGCGTGGTGCTGGATGTCTGGGAAGGCGAGCCGGAACTTAATGTGGAATTGCTGACAAAAGTGGATATCGGCACGCCGCATATCGCAGGCTATACCTTGGAGGGTAAAGCGCGTGGCACGACGCAAGTGTTTGAAGCCTATAGCAAGTTTATTGGGCATGAACAACACGTTGCGCTGGATACGTTGCTGCCCGCGCCTGAGTTTGGCCGCATTACGCTGCATGGTCCGCTCGATCAACCGACGCTGAAAAGGCTGGTGCATTTGGTGTATGATGTGCGCCGCGATGACGCACCGCTGCGTAAAGTCGCCGGGATACCGGGTGAGTTCGATAAACTGCGCAAAAACTATCTTGAGCGCCGTGAATGGTCATCTCTGTATGTAATTTGTGATGACGCCAGTGCGGCATCATTGCTGTGTAAACTGGGTTTTAACGCCGTTCATCATCCGGCACGTTAATCTCTTCTTCATGCTCTCTGCTGTAACATTGGCAGGGAGCTTTGCTATTTCTGGAGTAAACCACCATGTCTGAAGGCTGGAACATTGCCGTCCTGGGCGCAACTGGCGCTATGGGCGAAGCCCTGCTTGAAACGCTGGCTGAACGTCAGTTCCCGGTTGGGGAAATTTATGCACTGGCACGTAACGAAAGCGCAGGCGAACAACTGCGCTTTGGTGGTAAAACAATCACCGTGCAGGATGCCGCTGAATTCGACTGGACGCAGGCGCAGCTGGCATTTTTTGTCGCAGGCAAAGAAGCTACCGCTGCCTGGGTTGAAGAAGCGACCAACTCAGGTTGCCTGGTGATCGACAGCAGCGGACTGTTTGCTCTCGAACCCGACGTACCGCTGGTGGTGCCGGAAGTAAACCCGTTTGTACTGACCGATTACCGCAACCGGAATGTCATCGCCGTACCAGACAGTCTGACCAGCCAGCTGCTGGCGGCACTGAAACCGTTAATCGATCAGGGCGGTTTGTCGCGTATCAGTGTTACCAGCCTGATTTCAGCCTCCGCCCAGGGCAAAAAAGCGGTCGATGCGTTAGCGGGGCAGAGTGCGAAATTGCTCAACGGCATTCCGATTGACGAAGAAGATTTCTTCGGTCGTCAACTGGCGTTCAATATGCTGCCGTTGTTGCCGGATAGCGAAGGTAGCGTGCGTGAAGAACGTCGTATCGTTGACGAAGTACGCAAAATCCTGCAGGACGAAGGGCTGATGATTTCGGCAAGCGTCGTCCAGGCACCGGTATTCTACGGTCATGCCCAGATGGTCAACTTTGAAGCACTGCGTCCGCTGGCGGCAGAAGAAGCGCGTGATGCGTTTGCTCAGGGCGAAGATATTGTGCTCTCTGAAGAGAACGAATTCCCGACTCAGGTAGGGGATGCTTCGGGTACGCCGCATCTTTCTGTTGGCTGCGTGCGTAATGACTACGGTATGCCGGAGCAAGTCCAGCTCTGGTCGGTGGCCGATAACGTTCGCTTTGGCGGCGCGCTGATGGCAGTAAAAATCGCCGAGAAACTGGTGCAGGAGTATCTGTACTAATGTCCGACCAGCAACAACTGCCAGTTTATAAAATTGCGCTGGGCATTGAGTACGACGGCAGTAAGTATTACGGCTGGCAACGGCAGAATGAAGTCCGCAGTGTGCAGGAGAAGCTGGAAAAGGCGCTCTCCCAGGTGGCGAACGAACCCATCACCGTCTTCTGCGCCGGGCGTACTGACGCAGGGGTACACGGTACCGGGCAAGTGGTGCATTTCGAAACAACCGCGCAGCGCAAAGACGCGGCGTGGACCTTGGGCGTAAATGCGAATTTACCTGGTGACATCGCCGTGCGTTGGGTTAAAGCTGTACCTGATGATTTTCATGCCCGATTTAGCGCCACGGCTCGCCGTTATCGCTACATCATCTACAATCATCGGCTGCGCCCGGCGGTACTGAGTAAAGGGGTAACCCATTTTTACGAACCGCTGGACGCTGAACGGATGCATCGGGCTGCGCAATGCTTGCTGGGCGAGAATGATTTCACCTCGTTCCGTGCGGTGCAGTGCCAGTCCCGAACCCCGTGGCGCAACGTTATGCATATTAATGTCACGCGTCACGGTCCTTATGTGGTGGTTGATATCAAAGCGAATGCCTTTGTACATCATATGGTCAGGAATATTGTCGGCAGCCTGATGGAAGTCGGTGCCCACAACCAGCCGGAGAGCTGGATAGCAGAGTTGCTGGCGGCAAAGGACAGAACGCTGGCGGCAGCAACGGCAAAAGCGGAAGGGCTGTATCTGGTCGCGGTGGATTACCCTGACCGGTATGATCTTCCAAAACCGCCAATGGGCCCGCTATTTCTGGCGGACTAACGAGAATAATGCTCGGAACATTTCAGGCTGTAGCCAACGTAGTTACAGCCTGAAAGATGACGAGTACAAGGCATAGGCAAATATGGACCTGATTTATTTCCTCATCGATTTTATCCTGCACATTGACGTGCATCTGGCAGAGCTAGTCGCGGAGTACGGCGTCTGGGTTTATGCCATTTTGTTCTTAATTTTGTTCTGTGAAACCGGTCTGGTGGTAATGCCGTTTTTACCGGGTGATTCATTGCTGTTTGTTGCCGGAGCGTTGGCATCACTGGAAACCAACGATCTCAACGTCCATATGATGGTAGTGCTGATGCTGATCGCCGCGATTGTGGGTGACGCGGTCAATTACACTATCGGGCGGTTGTTCGGTGAAAAGTTATTCAGTAATCCCAATTCGAAAATTTTCCGTCGCAGTTATCTCGACAAAACCCATCAGTTTTATGAGAAACATGGCGGCAAAACGATTATTCTCGCCCGTTTTGTGCCGATCGTCAGAACGTTCGCCCCGTTTGTTGCGGGAATGGGCCACATGTCGTACCGTCATTTCGCTGCTTATAACGTGATCGGCGCACTGTTGTGGGTACTGCTTTTTACCTACGCAGGCTATTTCTTCGGTACAATCCCGATGGTTCAGGATAACCTTAAGCTGCTGATCGTCGGGATTATTGTGGTTTCTATTTTGCCGGGCGTCATCGAAATAATCCGTCACAAACGCGCTGCGGCACGCGCCGCAAAATAAAAAGTAACTCCGCGGTTCGACCACTTTTTTATCCAAAGTTTCGGGCTGTTATGTTTTAATGTGCAACATTCATGGTCTGTTGGGGGCAAAAATGGCATTATGCGTCCCCAAAGATAAAACTGGCATCGAACCAAGTTCAGACAGAAAGGTCCCTAATGAGCTGGATTGAACGAATTAAAAGCAACATTACTCCCACCCGCAAGGCGAGCATTCCTGAAGGGGTGTGGACTAAGTGTGATAGCTGCGGTCAGGTTTTATACCGCGCTGAGCTGGAACGTAATCTTGAGGTCTGTCCGAAGTGTGACCATCACATGCGTATGACAGCGCGTAATCGCCTGCATAGCCTGTTAGATGAAGGAAGCCTTGTGGAGCTGGGTAGCGAGCTTGAGCCGAAAGATGAGCTGAAGTTTCGTGACTCCAAGAAGTATAAAGACCGTCTGGCATCTGCGCAGAAAGAAACCGGCGAAAAAGATGCGCTGGTGGTGATGAAAGGCACTCTGTATGGAATGCCGGTTGTCGCTGCGGCATTCGAGTTCGCCTTTATGGGCGGTTCAATGGGGTCTGTTGTGGGTGCACGTTTCGTGCGTGCCGTTGAGCAGGCGCAGGAAGATAACTGCCCGCTGATCTGCTTCTCCGCCTCTGGTGGCGCACGTATGCAGGAAGCACTGATGTCGCTGATGCAGATGGCGAAAACCTCTGCGGCACTGGCAAAAATGCAGGAGCGCGGCTTGCCGTACATCTCCGTGCTGACCGACCCGACGATGGGCGGTGTTTCTGCAAGTTTCGCCATGCTGGGCGATCTCAACATCGCTGAACCTAAAGCGTTAATCGGCTTTGCCGGTCCGCGTGTTATCGAACAGACCGTTCGCGAAAAACTGCCGCCTAGATTCCAGCGCAGTGAATTCCTGATCGAGAAAGGCGCGATCGACATGATCGTCCGTCGTCCGGAAATGCGCCTGAAACTGGCGAGCATTCTGGCGAAGTTGATGAATCTGCCAGCGCCGAATCCTGAAGCGCCGCGTGAAGGCGTAGTGGTACCCCCGGTACCGGATCAGGAACCTGAGGCCTGATAACTGATAAGGGCAGGGCCACTGGCTCTGCCCTTTTGCTATTCTCACCGTAACGAATCAGCGGATACCATGATTATCAAACGCACTCCTCAAGCCGCGTCGCCTCTGGCTTCGTGGCTTTCTTATCTGGAAAACCTGCACAGTAAAACTATCGAGCTCGGCCTTGAGCGCGTGAGCCAGGTCGCGGCGCGTCTTGGCGTCCTGAAACCAGCGCCATTTGTGTTTACCGTTGCGGGTACGAATGGCAAAGGCACCACCTGCCGTACGCTGGAGTCGATTCTGATGGCGGCAGGGTACAAAGTGGGCGTCTACAGTTCGCCTCATCTGGTGCGTTATACCGAGCGCGTACGTGTGCAGGGCCGGGAATTGCCGGAATCGGCCCACACCGCCTCTTTTGCGGAGATTGAATCGGCACGCGGTGATATTTCCCTGACCTATTTCGAGTACGGTACGCTGTCGGCGTTGTGGCTGTTCAAGCAGGCACAACTTGACGTGGTGATTCTGGAAGTAGGGCTGGGCGGTCGTCTGGACGCAACCAATATTGTCGATGCCGATGCCGCGGTAGTAACCAGTATTGCGCTGGATCATACCGACTGGCTGGGTCCAGATCGCGAAAGTATTGGTCGCGAGAAAGCAGGCATCTTCCGCAGCGAAAAACCGGCAATTGTCGGTGAGCCGGAAATGCCTTCTACCATTGCTGATGTGGCGCAGGAAAAAGGTGCACTGTTACAACGTCGGGGCGTTGAGTGGAACTATTCCGTCACCGATCATGACTGGGCGTTTAGCGATGCTCACGGCACGCTGGAAAATCTGCCGTTGCCGCTTGTCCCGCAACCGAATGCCGCAACGGCGCTGGCGGCACTGCGTGCCAGCGGGCTGGAAGTCAGTGAAAATGCCATTCGCGACGGGATTGCCAGCGCAATTTTGCCGGGACGTTTCCAGATTGTGAGCGAGTCGCCACGCGTTATTTTTGATGTCGCGCATAATCCACATGCGGCGGAATATCTCACCGGGCGTATGAAAGCGCTACCGAAAAACGGGCGCGTGCTGGCGGTTATCGGTATGCTACATGATAAAGATATTGCCGGAACTCTGGCCTGGTTGAAAAGCGTGGTTGATGACTGGTATTGTGCGCCACTGGAAGGGCCGCGCGGTGCCACGGCAGAACAACTGCTTGAGCATTTGGGTAACGGCAAATCATTTGATAGCGTTGCGCAGGCATGGGATGCCGCAATGGCGGACGCTAAAGCGGAAGACACCGTGCTGGTGTGTGGTTCTTTCCACACGGTCGCACATGTCATGGAAGTGATTGACGCGAGGAGAAGCGGTGGCAAGTAAGTTTCAGAATCGGTTAGTGGGCACGATCGTGCTGGTGGCGCTGGGGGTGATTGTACTTCCAGGGCTGCTGGACGGGCAGAAAAAACATTATCAGGATGAGTTCGCGGCTATCCCGCTGGTGCCGAAAGCGGGCGATCGTGATGAGCCTGATATGATGCCAGCCGCCACCCAGGCGTTGCCGACGCAGCCGCCGGAAGGCGCAGCGGAAGAGGTGCGGGCAGGTGATGCCGCAGCACCGTCGCTCGATCCGGCCACTATTGCAGCCAATAACACCGAGTTTGAACCGGAACCTGCACCGGTCGCCCCACCGAAGCCGAAACCGGTGGAGCCGCCTAAACCAAAGGTTGAAGCACCACCTGCGCCGAAGCCAGAACCGAAGCCGGTCGTGGAAGAAAAAGCAGCGCCAACGGGTAAAGCCTATGTTGTGCAACTGGGTGCGCTGAAAAATGCCGATAAAGTGAATGAGATTGTCGGTAAGCTGCGCGGTGCCGGTTATCGGGTTTATACGTCGCCATCCACGCCAGTGCAGGGTAAAATTACCCGTATTCTGGTTGGGCCGGATGCCTCGAAAGATAAGCTGAAAGGTTCGCTGGGTGAGTTGAAGCAACTTTCTGGCTTAAGTGGCGTGGTAATGGGCTATACGCCGAATTAACACAGTCTTGCCTGATGCGACGCTGGCGCGTCTTATCAGGCTTGGGCAGTGTTAGAACCGTAGGTCGGATAAGGCGTTTACGCCGCATCCGACACGCATTGCACGATGCCGCAAAGGCATAAAAAGTCGATGGCGTTGAATATTTTTTCAGCGCCATTTTTATTGATGCGCGGGAAGGAAATCCCTACGCAAACGTTTTCTTTTTCTGTTAGAATGCGCCCCGAACAGGATGACAGGGCGTAAAATCGTGGGACACATATGGTCTGGATTGATTACGCCATAATCGCGGTGATTGCTTTTTCCTCTCTGGTTAGCCTGATCCGCGGCTTTGTTCGTGAAGCGTTATCGCTGGTGACATGGGGTTGTGCTTTCTTTGTTGCCAGTCATTACTACACTTACCTGTCAGTCTGGTTTACGGGCTTTGAAGACGAACTGGTTCGAAATGGGATTGCCATCGCGGTACTGTTTATCGCTACCCTGATCGTTGGTGCTATCGTGAACTTCGTGATAGGCCAGTTGGTGGAGAAAACGGGGTTGTCAGGCACCGATCGGGTGCTGGGCGTCTGTTTCGGTGCGTTGCGCGGTGTGTTGATTGTTGCCGCCATTCTCTTCTTTCTCGACTCCTTTACCGGGGTGTCGAAAAGTGAAGACTGGAGCAAATCACAGCTGATCCCGCAATTCAGTTTTATCATCAGATGGTTTTTTGATTATCTGCAAAGCTCGTCAAGTTTCTTGCCCAGAGCGTAAGTGCTCTGAGATGTGGCTTAACGAGGAAAAAGACGTATGTGCGGTATTGTCGGTATCGCCGGTGTTATGCCGGTTAACCAGTCGATTTATGATGCCTTAACGGTGCTTCAGCATCGCGGTCAGGATGCCGCCGGCATCATCACCATAGATGCCAATAACTGCTTCCGTTTGCGTAAAGCGAACGGGCTGGTGAGCGATGTATTTGAAGCTCGCCATATGCAGCGTTTGCAGGGCAATATGGGCATTGGTCATGTGCGTTACCCTACGGCTGGCAGCTCCAGCGCCTCTGAAGCGCAGCCGTTTTACGTTAACTCCCCGTATGGCATTACGCTTGCCCACAACGGCAATCTGACCAACGCTCACGAGTTGCGTAAAAAACTGTTTGAAGAAAAACGCCGCCACATCAACACCACTTCCGACTCGGAAATTCTGCTTAATATCTTCGCCAGCGAGCTGGACAACTTCCGCCACTACCCGCTGGAAGCCGACAATATTTTCGCTGCCATTGCTGCCACAAACCGCTTAATCCGCGGCGCGTATGCCTGTGTGGCGATGATTATCGGCCACGGTATGGTTGCTTTCCGCGATCCAAACGGGATTCGTCCGCTGGTACTGGGAAAACGTGATATTGACGAGAACCGTACAGAATATATGGTCGCTTCCGAAAGCGTAGCGCTCGATACGCTGGGCTTTGATTTCCTGCGTGACGTCGCGCCGGGCGAAGCGATTTACATCACTGAAGAAGGGCAGTTGTTTACCCGTCAATGTGCTGACAATCCGGTCAGCAATCCGTGCCTGTTTGAGTATGTATACTTTGCCCGCCCGGACTCGTTTATCGACAAAATTTCCGTTTACAGCGCGCGTGTGAATATGGGCACGAAACTGGGCGAGAAAATTGCCCGCGAATGGGAAGATCTGGATATCGACGTGGTGATCCCGATCCCAGAAACCTCGTGTGATATCGCGCTGGAAATTGCTCGTATTCTGGGCAAACCGTACCGCCAGGGCTTCGTTAAAAACCGCTATGTTGGCCGCACCTTTATCATGCCGGGCCAGCAGCTGCGTCGTAAGTCCGTGCGCCGTAAACTGAATGCCAACCGCGCCGAGTTCCGCGATAAAAACGTCCTGCTGGTCGACGACTCCATCGTCCGTGGCACCACTTCTGAGCAGATTATCGAGATGGCACGCGAAGCCGGAGCGAAGAAAGTGTACCTCGCTTCTGCGGCACCGGAAATTCGCTTCCCGAACGTTTATGGTATTGATATGCCGAGCGCCACGGAACTGATCGCTCACGGTCGCGAAGTTGATGAAATTCGCCAGATCATCGGTGCTGACGGGTTGATTTTCCAGGATCTGAACGATCTGATCGACGCCGTTCGCGCTGAAAATCCGGATATCCAGCAGTTTGAATGCTCGGTGTTCAACGGCGTCTACGTCACCAAAGATGTTGATCAGGGCTACCTCGATTTCCTCGATACGTTACGTAATGATGACGCCAAAGCAGTGCAACGTCAGAACGAAGTGGAAAATCTCGAAATGCATAACGAAGGATGATGCCTTCGCTGAGGGTGCCGGTCTGGCACCCTGACTTGCAACTCCCGCCGAAATACTGCAAAGTCTGCCTGCAAGTCTGACAGGGCAACTATTTATGAAACGACTCATTGTAGGCATCAGCGGTGCCAGCGGCGCGATTTATGGCGTGCGCTTATTACAGGTTCTGCGCGATGTCACAGATATCGAAACGCATCTGGTGATGAGCCAGGCGGCGCGCCAGACCTTATCCCTCGAAACGGATTTTTCCCTGCGCGAAGTGCAGGCATTAGCTGATGTCACGCTCGATGCGCGCGATATTTCCGCCAGCATCTCTTCCGGTTCTTTCCAGACGCTGGGGATGGTGATTTTACCCTGTTCAATCAAAACCCTGTCCGGCATTGTCCATAGCTATACTGATGGCTTACTGACCCGTGCGGCAGATGTGGTGCTGAAAGAGCGTCGCCCGTTGGTGCTCTGCGTGCGTGAAACACCATTGCACTTAGGCCATCTGCGTTTAATGACTCAGGCGGCAGAAATCGGTGCGGTGATTATGCCTCCCGTTCCGGCGTTTTATCATCGCCCGCAATCCCTTGATGATGTGATAAATCAGACGGTTAATCGTGTTCTTGACCAGTTTGCAATAACCCTTCCTGAAGATCTCTTTGCCCGCTGGCAGGGCGCATAACTCCGCTGTTGCCCTGTTTCAGGGCAATTTTGCAACCGCGATCAAATCCTCGACATTTTGTTTCTGCCATTCAATCGAAACGCTGCGATTCAACCGCTATACCTGCTATCTTCAACTTCAGGACAATAATGCAACGTCTTATTAACATATTTAACGTTGAATGTTACTGTTGTCGTCAAGATGGCATAAGACCTGCATGAAAGAGCCTGCAAACACACAACACAATACACAACATAAAAAAGCCATTTTCACTTGAGGGTTATGTATGAAGAAGTCGATTCTCGCTCTGTCTTTATTAGTCGGTCTCTCCGCAGCGGCTTCCAGCTATGCGGCGCTACCGGAGACGGTACGTATCGGAACCGATACCACCTATGCGCCGTTCTCGTCGAAAGATGCTAAAGGTGATTTTGTTGGCTTTGATATCGATCTCGGTAACGAGATGTGCAAACGGATGCAGGTGAAATGTACCTGGGTTGCCAGTGACTTTGACGCGCTGCTCCCCTCACTGAAAGCGAAAAAAATCGACGCTATTATTTCGTCGCTTTCCATTACCGATAAACGTCAGCAGGAGATTGCCTTCTCCGACAAGCTGTACGCCGCAGATTCTCGTTTGATTGCTGCCAAAGGTTCACCGATTCAGCCAACGCTGGATTCACTGAAAGGTAAACATGTTGGTGTGCTGCAGGGATCAACCCAGGAAGCTTACGCTAACGAGACCTGGCGTAGTAAAGGCGTGGATGTGGTGGCCTATGCCAACCAGGATTTGGTCTATTCCGATCTGGCTGCAGGACGTCTGGATGCTGCGTTACAAGATGAAGTTGCTGCCAGCGAAGGATTCCTCAAGCAACCTGCTGGTAAAGATTTCGCCTTTGCTGGCTCATCAGTAAAAGACAAAAAATACTTCGGTGATGGCACCGGTGTAGGGCTACGTAAAGATGATGCTGAACTGACGGCTGCCTTCAATAAGGCGCTTGGCGAGCTGCGTCAGGACGGCACCTACGACAAGATGGCGAAAAAGTATTTCGACTTTAATGTCTACGGTGACTGATACGTCGCTGGGAAGCTGTACCTGATGGAATGATCATCATGGTGCACGCCAGGTTTGTTGCACTATCGTGGTGCATTGAAATGCATACTTAAGCATTTTTAATGAAAAATAATACGTCTAACGGGGCGGGATATTTTGCCTTGATGGTCAATTTTATGGCACGATAAGTGTAACAAACCTGTAAATATTCCCTATAAAAAGACTGTCAGTTGAGGACATTATGAAAAAACTGGTGCTATCGCTCTCTCTGGTTCTGGCCTTCTCCAGCGCAACTGCGGCACTTGCTGCAATTCCGCAAAACATCCGCATCGGTACCGACCCGACCTATGCGCCATTTGAATCAAAAAATTCACAAGGCGAACTGGTTGGTTTCGATATCGAGCTGGCGAAGGAGTTGTGCAAGCGCATCAATACGCAATGTACGTTTGTCGAAAACCCGCTGGATGCGTTAATCCCGTCCTTAAAAGCGAAGAAGATTGACGCCATCATGTCATCGCTTTCCATTACGGAAAAACGTCAGCAAGAAATTGCCTTCACCGACAAACTGTACGCTGCCGATTCTCGTCTGGTGGTGGCGAAAAATTCTGACATTCAGCCGACAGTCGAGTCGCTGAAAGGCAAACGGGTAGGCGTATTGCAGGGCACCACCCAGGAGACGTTCGGTAATGAACACTGGGCACCAAAAGGCATTGAAATCGTCTCGTATCAGGGGCAGGACAACATTTATTCTGACCTGACTGCCGGACGTATTGATGCCGCGTTCCAGGATGAGGTCGCTGCCAGCGAAGGTTTCCTCAAACAACCCGTCGGTAAAGATTACAAATTCGGTGGTCCGTCTGTTAAAGATGAAAAACTGTTTGGCGTAGGGACCGGCATGGGCCTGCGTAAAGAAGATAACGAACTGCGCGAGGCACTGAACAAAGCCTTTGCCGAAATGCGCGCTGACGGTACTTACGAGAAATTAGCGAAAAAGTACTTCGATTTTGATGTTTATGGTGGTTAATCGCCATCGGTGAAAGAAAGCCCGCTCCCTTCGGGTAACCGGAGGGAGACAAGAGGCGGTAATTCACCACACACGACAGGACAGGCAGCATGTTGTATGGGTTTTCAGGTGTTATTTTACAGGGTGCGCTCGTCACGCTGGAGCTGGCTATCAGCTCTGTAGTGCTCGCTGTAATCATCGGTTTAATTGGCGCTGGCGGTAAGCTCTCGCAAAATCGGCTTTTGGGGCTGATTTTCGAAGGGTACACCACGCTGATTCGAGGCGTGCCGGACTTGGTGTTGATGCTGCTGATTTTCTATGGTTTGCAGATTGCGCTAAACATGGTGACGGAGGCGATGGGCGTCGGGCAGATTGATATCGATCCGATGGTCGCTGGTATTATCACTCTCGGTTTTATCTACGGTGCTTATTTTACCGAAACGTTCCGTGGCGCGTTTATGGCAGTGCCGAAAGGGCATATAGAGGCGGCGACGGCGTTCGGTTTTACTCGCGGGCAAGTGTTTCGGAGGATCATGTTTCCGGCGATGATGCGTTACGCCCTGCCAGGCATTGGCAACAACTGGCAGGTGATCCTCAAATCTACCGCACTGGTTTCGTTACTCGGCCTGGAAGATGTGGTCAAAGCCACGCAGCTGGCAGGCAAAAGTACCTGGGAACCGTTCTATTTCGCCATCGTCTGTGGCGTGATTTACCTGGTTTTCACCACCGTTTCCAATGGTGTGCTGCTGTTCCTTGAGCGCCGCTACTCCGTGGGTGTGAAGAGGGCTGACCTGTGATCGAAATCTTACATGAATACTGGAAACCGCTGCTGTGGACCGACGGTTATCGCTTTACTGGTGTGGCGATCACTCTGTGGCTGCTTATTTTGTCGGTAGTGATAGGCGGAGTCCTGGCGCTGTTTCTGGCGATTGGTCGTGTCTCCAGTAATAAATACATCCAGTTTCCAATCTGGTTATTTACCTATATTTTTCGCGGTACGCCGCTGTATGTTCAGTTGCTGGTGTTCTATTCCGGCATGTACACGCTTGAGATTGTTAAGGGAACCGAATTCCTTAACGCTTTCTTCCGCAGTGGCCTGAACTGTACCGTGCTGGCGCTGACGCTTAACACCTGCGCTTACACTACCGAGATTTTTGCTGGGGCAATCCGTTCGGTTCCGCATGGGGAAATTGAAGCCGCCAGAGCCTATGGCTTCTCGACCTTTAAAATGTATCGCTGCATTATTTTGCCTTCTGCGCTGCGTATTGCGTTACCGGCATACAGCAACGAAGTGATCCTGATGCTGCACTCTACTGCGCTGGCGTTTACGGCCACTGTGCCGGATCTGCTGAAAATAGCCCGCGATATTAACGCCGCCACGTATCAACCTTTTACCGCCTTCGGCATTGCCGCGGTGCTCTATTTAATCATCTCTTATGTCCTGATCAGCCTCTTTCGCAGAGCGGAAAAACGCTGGTTGCAGCATGTGAAACCTTCTTCAACGCACTGAGAATACGATGTCCGAGAATAAATTAAACGTTATCGATTTGCACAAACGCTATGGCGAACACGAAGTGCTGAAAGGGGTCTCACTGCAAGCGAATGCCGGAGATGTAATAAGCATCATCGGATCGTCGGGATCGGGGAAAAGTACCTTTCTGCGCTGCATTAACTTCCTCGAAAAACCGAGTGAAGGATCGATCGTGGTCAATGGCCAGACGATCAATCTGGTGCGCGACAAAGACGGTCAACTCAAAGTCGCCGATAAAAATCAACTGCGCTTACTGCGCACACGCCTGACGATGGTATTCCAGCACTTCAATCTCTGGAGCCATATGACGGTGTTGGAAAACGTCATGGAAGCGCCGATTCAGGTGTTGGGCCTGAGCAAGCAGGAAGCGTGCGAGCGGGCGGTGAAGTATCTGGCGAAAGTCGGGATAGACGAACGTGCGCAGGGGAAATATCCGGTGCATCTTTCCGGCGGTCAGCAACAGCGTGTTTCTATCGCGCGGGCGCTGGCGATGGAACCAGAAGTTTTACTGTTTGATGAACCTACCTCGGCGCTCGATCCTGAACTGGTAGGCGAAGTGTTACGTATTATGCAGCAACTGGCAGAAGAGGGGAAAACCATGGTGGTAGTGACTCACGAAATGGGCTTTGCTCGCCATGTTTCTACTCACGTCATTTTCCTCCATCAGGGGAAAATAGAAGAAGAGGGCGCGCCGGAGCAGTTATTTGGCAACCCGCAAAGCCCTCGTCTGCAACAGTTCCTTAAGGGATCGCTGAAATAATTTCCTCTCCGGTGGCTAACGCTGCCGGAGTATTTTCAAGGGGAATTTGCGAGTCAGCTTCCGCTGAAATGTAAAAGTTGCAGTCCGCTAAAAATACTTCTGAATTCGCTGTCCAAAGATAAAAACTGCCTGCTGCATTGGGTGTTAATCGTGGTTATTGTCGCGTCATCTTAAATTTGAGGGGTGACGGAACGCCATGACAATATCGACAACTTCCACGCCGCATGATGCGGTATTTAAATCTTTTTTACGCCATCCAGACACCGCGCGGAATTTTATTAATATTCATCTTCCCGCGCCGCTGCGCAAACTGTGTGATTTAACGACGCTTAAACTAGAACCAAACAGTTTTATTGATGAAGACCTGCGGCAATATTATTCCGACCTCTTGTGGTCTGTGAAAACGCAGGAGGGAGTGGGTTATATTTATGTAGTGATAGAGCACCAAAGTAAGCCGGAAGAATTAATGGCTTTTCGCATGATGCGTTATTCCATTGCGGCAATGCAAAACCATCTTGATGCGGGCTATAAAGAGCTTCCATTGGTGATCCCGATGCTGTTTTATCATGGTTGCAGAAGTCCTTATCCTTATTCACTCTGCTGGCTTGATGAATTTGCCGAGCCTGCTATAGCCCGCAAAATATATTCATCAGCGTTTCCGTTGGTGGATATTGCCGTGGTGCCGGATGACGAGATTATGCAACACCGCAAAATGGCGCTGTTGGAGTTAATTCAGAAACATATTCGTCAGCGCGATCTGTTGGGATTAGTCGACCAAATTGTTTCGCTGCTAGTTACAGGGAACACTAATGACAGACAGCTAAAAGCCCTGTTTAATTACGTATTACAAACAGGGGATGCCCAGCGTTTCCGTGCATTTATTGGTGAGATAACAGAACGCGCACCACAAGAAAAGGAGAAACTGATGACCATTGCTGACAGATTACGTGAAGAAGGCGCAATGCAGGGCAAACACGAAGAAGCCCTGCGTATTGCTCAGGAGATGCTGGATAGAGGTTTAGACAGAGAGTTAGTTATGATGGTGACCCGACTTTCACCAGACGATCTTATCGCGCAAAGCCACTAATCCTGTAACACAGGGAGTTAACTGGCGGATGTTTGCTGTAAACCACATCAGCGAACGACATCCGCCAGCGCCTCTTCTAAATCGTACCAGCGAAACGCAAAACCCGCTTCTTCCAGCCGTTTAGGCAGCGCGCGTTGTCCACCTAATACCAGTACTGAAGATTCGCCCATTAACAGCCGAATGGCGGTTGTGGGGACGCGCAAAATAGCCGGGCGATGCAGCGCATGACCGAGCGCATGGGCAAATTGTTCATTGCGTACCGGGTAGGGCGAAACCATATTAAATGGCCCGCGCAGCTCGTTATCCAGCAGCCAGAGAATGCCGTTGACCATATCATCAATATGAATCCAGGCCAGATACTGCCGACCGGAACCAATCGGCCCGCCCAGGCCAAGACGAAACGGTGGCAGCATTTTACCGAGAATACCGCCGTCCGGTGCCAGTACCACGCCGGTTCGCAGCAGGCACACTCGCGTTTTGTCACTTTGCGCCCGGCAGGCAATCTCTTCCCAGCGGGCGCAGAGTTTATGAGTAAATTCGTTATGCGGCGGTTCCTCTTCGGTAACCACCACTTCACCTAAGTCGCCATAATAGCCCGTTGCCGAGCCGGAAATGAGTACCGACGGCGGCGTGTCGCTGGCATTAATCAAATCGACCAGTTTTTGCGTGATATTCCAGTGGCTTTGGCAGAGACGCTCTTTTTGCTTGTGAGTCCAGCGTTTATCAGCAATCGGTTCTCCGGCCAGGTTGATTACCGCATCAACGCCGTTGAGGTTGCTTTGATCGGCAAGCCCTTGCCATAGTGTCACCCGAGGGCCGAGAACGGAACTGGCTTTCTGCGGGTTACGCGTCACTACCGTAATTTGATGGCCCAGCTCCAGCAAACGCGGAATCAAATGGCGACCAATTAATCCCGTCCCTCCGGTGATCACTATGTTCATGCAGCCTCCCGATATGGCGATTAACGCTGCCAGCTTAAGGTCATGGATACCGAATCGGCGTAGCGCAGCGCGTGCAGTTTATCGATCTCCACTTCAGCATACGTCACCCAGTGATGTTCACGTGCGATATCGAGCACATCCTGAGTTAATTTTTCCAGCAAAGAGAAACGGTTATTCTCTACATGCTGAATAATGTTTTTCGTTACGGTGCGATAATTCAGCGCATCGTTGATATCTTCGCTAGTGCGCGCTTTATCGGCGGGGTAGTGGATCGTCACATTGATAACAATATCCTGACGGTTGTTAATTTCTTCTTCCTTAATTCCGATAAACGTACGCAAACGAAGGTTCTTTATACGAATAATAGCGGCAGGTTGTGCCATTGCAGGTTCTCCGTTGTTTTACTTAGGATGAAATAATACACGAGAACCTGTTTCTGTTAACTATCCGAACGCTCATCACCGAGTTGTGCTTTTAGCAGTGCCTGCCCGGTGGCAGGGCGCGAACGGATCCGCTCATGCCAGTTCTTGACTGCCGGATACATTGCGAGGTCAATTCGCAGGCGAGTCCAGGCATTAACCCACGGCCAGCAGGCAATATCCGCAATGCTGTAGTTCTCGCCTCCCAGCCAGGGCGAGTTTTCCAGCCGCTTGTTTAGTACATGGTAAAGACGCTGAGTTTCAACCTGATAACGTTCAATAGCGTAAGGAATGGTTTGGGGGGCTGCGTGATTAAAATGATGATTTTGCCCAAGCATCGGCCCCAGTCCGCCTACCTGCCAGAATAACCACTGTAATGTGGCGGCGCGCTCACGCGTTTCATGACTCAAAAAGAGTCCTGTTTTCTCAGCCAGATACAACAAAATGGCACCAGACTCAAAGAGGCTTAACGGTTCGCCGCCATCGGCAGGAGAATGATCAACAATTGCCGGAATTTTGTTGTTGGGCGAAATGCGCAAAAATTCCGGACGAAACTGACCGCCTTTCCCCAGGTCTACCTTAATCAAGCGATAATCAAGCTCTGCTTCTTCGAGAAACAGCGTAATTTTGTGACCATTGGGTGTCGGGGCGAAATAGAGATCGATCATTGCAGCTCCGGTTGTTTAATCATCTGAACACCACAAGTATAGAAAGCGCGGCGACTTACGTGAGTATTCGTCACGTGACAGTGACAAAAAGGCTCTATAGTTTGATAGCCAGCCCCCTTTATTGCCGAGGACATAATGAGTAAACCCGCTATCACGCTTTGGTCAGATGCCCACTTTTTCTCCCCTTATGTGTTATCCGCCTGGGTGGCGTTGCAGGAAAAAGGCCTGTCGTTTCATATCAAGACCATCGACCTCGACAGCGGTGAACATTTGCAGCCGACGTGGCAAGGTTACGGTCAGACACGCCGTGTGCCGTTATTACAAATCGATGATTTTGAGTTGAGTGAATCTTCTGCCATTGCGGAGTATCTGGAAGATCGATTTGCGCCACCGACCTGGGAACGTATTTATCCGCTTGATTTAGAAAATCGTGCGCGTGCACGACAGATTCAGGCCTGGCTGCGCAGCGATCTGATGCCCATCCGCGAAGAGCGTCCGACGGATGTTGTCTTTGCGGGGGCGAAAAAAGCGCCACTAACGGCCGAGGGAAAAGCCAGTGCAGAGAAACTGTTCGCGATGGCAGAACATTTGTTAGCACTGGGTCAGCCGAATTTATTTGGTGAATGGTGCATTGCTGATACTGATCTGGCGCTAATGATTAACCGCCTGGTACTACATGGCGATGAGGTGCCAGAACGCCTGGTGGATTATGCGACATTCCAGTGGCAGCGAGCGTCTGTCCAGCGTTTTATTGCACTTTCGGCGAAGCAATCTGGCTGATAGCAACGACAGAATCCAGTATCATAGCTTACGTTTTTTCGACGAGGAGTGAGTGATGAAACTGATGTTTGCATCGGACATTCATGGGTCGTTACCGGCGACGGAACGTGTTGTGGAGTTGTTTGTCCAAAGCGGTGCCCAGTGGCTGGTGATCCTTGGCGACGTGTTGAATCACGGCCCGCGTAATGCTTTACCGGAGGGTTACGCGCCAGCCAAAGTCGCTGAACGGCTTAATGAAGTGGCACATAAGGTTATCGCTGTGCGTGGCAACTGCGACAGCGAAGTGGATCAAATGATGCTGCATTTCCCGATAACCGCGCCGTGGCAACAGGTATTACTGGAAAAACAACGTCTGTTTTTGACGCATGGTCATCTTTTTGGCCCGGAAAATCTACCTGCTTTAAACCAGAACGATGTGCTGGTGTACGGTCATACCCATCTGCCAGTGGCAGAACAGCGGGGGGAGATTTTCCACTTCAACCCCGGCTCGGTGAGTATTCCGAAAGGCGGTAATCCGGCGAGTTATGGCATGCTGGATAATGACGTACTTAGTGTAATCGCACTCAATGATCAAAGTATCATTGCGCAGGTCGCGATTAATCCGTAATTTACCCACAACTCAAAATGCGCCGTAAGAGCGCCAGAAAAAGAAGGTTTCCTGATAATGGAACAGCGTCGTTTGGCAAGTACTGAATGGGTGGATATTGTCAATGAAGAGAACGAAGTCATTGCACAAGCCAGCCGGGAACAAATGCGGGCACAGTGTCTGCGTCATCGTGCAACTTACATCGTCGTGCATGATGGCATGGGCAAAATTCTGGTCCAGCGTCGTACCGAGACAAAAGACTTTTTACCCGGCATGTTAGATGCGACCGCAGGCGGTGTAGTTCAGGCCGATGAGCAACTGCTGGAATCCGCGCGTCGCGAAGCGGAAGAAGAGTTGGGCATTGCCGGTGTCCCCTTTGCCGAGCACGGGCAGTTCTATTTCGAAGATAAAAATTGCCGTGTCTGGGGCGCGTTGTTCAGTTGCGTCTCTCACGGTCCCTTCGCCCTACAGGAAGATGAAGTCAGTGAAGTTTGCTGGCTGACGCCGGAAGAAATCACCGCACGCTGCGATGAGTTCACTCCAGACTCGCTGAAAGCGCTGGCGTTGTGGATGAAGCGCAATGCCAAAAATGAAGCCGTAGAGACTGAAACGGCAGAATGAAAAAAGAGCCGCAATTGCGGCTCTTAACATTTTTAGTGGTAGCCCATCAACTGAGCGCCGATCACTACGACGCTGGACATAATAAACAGCAGTCCAAGCAGGGTCGCGCCCACCTTCAGCCAGTTACGGAAGTCCACCCGGCACACACCGAGCGTTGCCATTAACGAAGCTGAGGTTGGGTAAATGATGTGGCTGAAGCCATCACCAAACTGGAACGCCAGCACGGTAACCTGACGGTTAACACCGACCAGATCGCCAAGCGGTGCCAGTAACGGCATAGTTAATGCCGCCTGACCAGAACCGGACGTCACGAAGAAATTAAATACAGCCTGGAAGAGCAACATAAACCAGGCCGCGACCGCGTTGTCCAGACCGCTAATGGCATTGGCAATGCTGTTGAGGATAGTATTTAACACGCTGGCATTACCTGCTTCACCATTACCAACCAGCAGCAAAATCCCTTTGGCGAAACCCACCAGCAGGGCAGGGGCGATCATCATTCGCGCCCCTTCGGTAAAGGATGAAGCCATGGTATTAACCGTCATGCCGTTAAGGCGGAAAACAACGCCGATGATGCCAATCACCAGACCCATGGTGAAGAACTGGCTGGCAATTTCTGGAATAAACCAGGCATTAACGATCACGCCCCAAATCACCCAGACCATTACGGCTGTCAGGACAATCAATACCAGCCAGTCACCAAAGGTAAACGGACGTTGTTCAACATCCGCCTGCTTTTCACGAAAGAAGCGGTCGGACTCATGCACGCGTGACAGAAGAGGATTCTTTTTCACTCGTGAGGCGTACACCATGGTAAAGATCAGGCCAATCAGAGTGGCGATAACCCACACCACGATGCGCAACCCGGAGCCAGAAAGCACCGGAACGCCGGCAATCCCCTGAGCAACAACCACACAAAACGGGTTCATCCACGAACTGGCAAAACCGATTTGCGTGGCAATATAAGTCACCAGGACGGTGGTAATACTGTCATAGCCCAGCCGGACCATTAGCGGTGCGATGATAATGGCAAAGGCGACGGCCTCTTCTCCCATACCAAATACCGCGCCGCCAAGTGAAAACAGAATAAACAGCGCAGGAATAAAGAGAATTTCATTCCCGCGGGTATGGCGAATAAGCGCCAGGATACCGTTATCAATGGTTCCTGTACGCATCACAATGCCAAACGCGCCGCCAATCACCAGCATAAACATGATGATGCCAACGGCTGTCCCGTATTTCGATCCTGAGGTTAACCCTTCAAACGGGAAGTTCATCAGGCCCGGGCGTTCATCGCCCGTCGTGAACAGCTGTACGCGGTGATACTCAGGTTCGCCTGCTTCGTTAGTCAGAATGCGAAATGAGTGTGGATCTACGACTTTGCGTGTTTTTGTTTGACCATCAACCTGATACTGCACTTCCTGACTGTCAAACATCCCCACCGGAACTACCCAGGTGGCAAGACTGGTTAAAATAGCAACAAAAAAGATAATCACCAACGTATCGGGCATTGCCCATCTTCTTGTTGGTTTGGATTCAGTGATTGCGGACATAGCGCAAATATTCCCTTGCACAAAACAAAGTGGTAAGTATGCAAAGTGAGATGGCGCAATTCATTGATGCAGCGCAGTTAAGCAAGATAATCAGAAAGGATTAATGCAAATTAAGAGAATAAAAAACCGGAAATAGTGATTATTTCCGGTTCAGATATCCGCAGCGCAAAGCTGTGGATGATGACGAGATTACTGCTGCTGTGCAGACTGAATCGCAGTCAGCGCGATGGTGTAGACGATATCGTCAACCAGTGCGCCACGGGACAGGTCGTTAACCGGTTTGCGCATACCCTGCAGCATCGGCCCGATGGAGATCAGGTCGGCAGAACGCTGTACCGCTTTGTAGGTGGTGTTACCGGTGTTCAGATCCGGGAAGATGAACACGGTAGCGCGACCTGCAACCGGAGAGTTCGGCGCTTTGGATTTCGCAACGTCAGCCATTACCGCAGCGTCGTACTGCAGCGGACCGTCGATCATCAGGTCAGGACGTTTTTCCTGCGCCAGACGAGTTGCTTCGCGAACTTTTTCTACGTCGCTACCTGCACCAGAAGTACCGGTGGAGTAGGAGAGCATAGCAACGCGCGGTTCGATACCGAAGGCCGCAGCGGAATCAGCGGACTGAATCGCGATTTCTGCCAGCTGTTCAGCGGTCGGATCCGGGTTGATCGCACAGTCACCGTAAACGTAAACCTGTTCCGGCAGCAGCATGAAGAACACGGAAGATACCAGGGAGCTGCCCGGTGCAGTTTTGATCAGCTGCAGCGGCGGACGGATGGTGTTTGCGGTAGTGTGAACAGCACCGGAAACCAGACCATCAACTTCATCCTGTTCCAGCATCAGCGTACCGAGCACCACGTTGTCTTCCAGCTGTTCGCGGGCAACGGTTTCGGTCATGCCTTTGTTCTTACGCAGCTCGACCAGACGACCAACATAGCTTTCGCGAACCACTTCTGGATCAACGATTTCAATGCCTGCACCTAGTTCTACACCCTGAGACGCTGCAACACGGTTGATCTCTGCCGGATTACCCAGCAGTACGCAAGTTGCGATACCACGTTCAGCACAGATAGCGGCTGCTTTAACGGTACGCGGTTCGTCACCTTCCGGCAGAACGATACGTTTGCCCGCTTTGCGCGCCAGTTCAGTCAGCTGATAACGGAACGCTGGCGGAGACAGACGACGGCTGCGCTCAGAAGTGGCAGTCAGAGATTCGATCCAGTCAGCGTTGATGTAGTTAGCAACGTATTCCTGAACTTTCTCGATACGTTCGTGATCGTCAACCGGAACTTCCAGGTTGAAGCTCTGCAGGCTCAGAGAGGTCTGCCAGGTGTTGGTGTTCACCATAAATACCGGCAGGCCGGTAGCGAAAGCACGTTCGCACAGTTTAGAAATGCGCGCGTCCATTTCGTAGCCGCCAGTCAGCAGCAGGGCACCGATTTCTACGCCGTTCATGGCTGCCAGGCAAGCGGCCACCAGCACGTCAGGACGGTCTGCGGAAGTCACCAGCAGAGAACCGGCACGGAAGTGCTCCAGCATGTGCGGAATGCTGCGTGCGCAGAAAGTGACGGATTTAACGCGGCGAGTATTGATGTCGCCTTCGTTGATGATGGTCGCATTCAGGTGGCGAGCCATATCGATCGCACGAGTCGCGATCAGGTCAAAGCTCCACGGCACAGCGCCGAGAACCGGCAGCGGGCTGGATTCTTGCAGCTTCGCCGGATCAACATTGTTTACTTTAGCTTTGGAAGAGTCGTCGAAAATCTCGGACAGATCCGGGCGAGTACGACCCTGTTCATCAACCGGTGCGTTCAGTTTGTTAACGATAACGCCGGTGATGTTGGTGTTTTTGGCACCACCGAAGCTGTTGCGGGTCAGTTCGATACGCTCTTTCAGCTGTTCCGGGGTGTCAGTGCCCTGAGACATAACGAAGACGATTTCCGCATTCAGCGTTTTAGCGATTTCGTAGTTCAGAGACTGGGCAAACTGGTGCTTACGTGTCGGGACCAGACCTTCAACCAGAACGACTTCAGCGTCTTTGGTGTTAGCGTGGTAGTTTGCGACGATCTCTTCCATCAGCACATCTTTCTGATTGCTGGAAAGCAGACCTTCAACGTAGCTCATTTTCAGCGGTTCAGCGGCCGTCGTGGTGGAAGAGTTCGCACGCACGATAGTCGTAGTCTGATCGGGCGCATCGCCACCGGTACGCGGCTGAGCGATAGGTTTGAAAACGCTCAGACGAACGCCTTTGCGTTCCATTGCACGGATCACGCCAAGGCTGACGCTGGTCAGACCGACGCTGGTTCCGGTAGGGATCAGCATAATAATACGGGACACGGTTTATCCTCTTTCGTTACCGCCGATTTGGCGGGTTACAAAACAGCACCGCCAGCTGAGCTGGCGGTGTGAAATCAGGCAGTCAGGCGGCTCGCGTCTTGCGCGATAACCAGTTCTTCGTTGGTTGGGATAACCACCGCAGGACGGGTACCTTCTTTGTTGATGAAACCAGATTTGCCGAAACGTGCAGCCAGGTTGCGTTCATGATCAACTTCAAAGCCCAGCACGCCCAGTTTGCCCAGAGACAGTTCACGAACCATCGCGGCATTTTCACCGATACCACCAGTGAATACAACAGCGTCCAGACGACCATCCATCAGCGCAGTGTAGGCACCGATGTATTTCGCCAGGCGGTGGCAGTAAACGTCCATTGCGCGCTTCGCGTCTTCTTTCGTCGCGTAGTTGTCTTCAACATAGCGGCAGTCGCTGGTCACTTCGGTCAGACCCAGCAGGCCAGACTCTTTGGTCAGCAGTTTGTTGATTGCGTCAACGCTCATGCCCAGGGTGTCGTGCAGGTGGAAGATGATCGCCGGATCGATATCACCAGAACGGGTACCCATGACCAGACCTTCCAGCGGGGTCAGACCCATAGAGGTGTCAACGCATTTACCGTTGCGGATAGCAGAAACGGAACCACCGTTGCCCAGGTGGCAGGTGATGATGTTCAGTTCTTCTACCGGTTTGTTCAGCATTTTTGCCGCTTCCTGGGTTACATAGAAGTGGCTGGTGCCGTGCGCGCCGTAACGACGGATGCCGTGCTCTTTGTACAGGTTGTACGGCAGGGCGTAGAGGTAAGACTCTTCCGGCATAGTCTGGTGGAACGCGGTGTCAAATACAGCAACGTTTTTGTCTTTCAGCTGTGGGAAAGATTTCAGAGCTTCTTCGATACCGATCAGGTGAGCCGGGTTGTGCAGCGGTGCAAAAGAAGCTGCATCTTTGATACCCTGAATAACAGACTCATCGATCACTACGGAGCTGGTATACTTTTCGCCGCCGTGTACGATACGGTGACCGATAGCAGTCAGCTGCGCAGACAGTTCTGGTTTTTGTGCCAGAATAGTATTAACGATAAAGTTGAGCGCTTCGCTGTGAGCGGCGCCTGCACCTAAAGCCGCTTCCTGTTTATTGCCGTCCATTTTCCATTTGATACGTGCTTCGGGCAGGTGGAAACATTCGGCTAAACCAGAAAGGTACTCTTCACCATTTACTGCATCGATGATGGCAAATTTCAGTGAAGAACTACCGCAGTTCAGAACCAGTACTAACTTACTCGACATGGAAGTACCTATAATTGATACGTGGCTAAAAAAACGTCAGGGAGCCATAGAGCGTAGCGCATGATGACACCGACATTTATGATTAACATCATGCACTGCAAATTTTTTTTGCATGATGGAAGAAATATCTTGAGTCTATGCCATTTTGCGTAATTTTCAGCCAATGGCATAATGTATATGAATTTGACGACTCAATGAATATGTACTATTTAGGCCTTCAGGCTGCTAAAGGATACCTGATAGTGGGTATGGAAGACAAAATGTTTTGAACGTTGTCCCGCTGAGTTGTGAATTTGCACAAATTTTTGAATCTTTATATGTGAAGTTGAGGTGAAGCATGTCAACGCCGGATAATCGTTCTGTTAATTTTTTTAGCTTGTTTCGCCGCGGACAGCATTACTCAAAGACGTGGCCACTGGAAAAACGCCTTGCCCCGGTCTTTGTCGAAAATCGCGTTATCAAGATGACGCGTTATGCGATCCGTTTTATGCCGCCGATCGCCGTATTTACTCTCTGCTGGCAGATTGCCCTGGGCGGTCTGCTTGGGCCGGCAGTTGCCACTGCACTGTTCGCCTTAAGTTTACCCATGCAGGGATTGTGGTGGCTGGGCAAGCGTTCTGTAACGCCATTACCCCCTGCAATCCTTAACTGGTTTTATGAAGTTCGCGGTAAATTGCAGGAGTCTGGACAGGTGTTGGCACCCGTTGAAGGCAAGCCTGATTACCAGGCATTAGCTGACACGCTTAAGCGCGCCTTCAAACAACTGGATAAAACTTTCCTTGATGATTTGTAATTGACCCCTGATTACGCATATAAAAGAAGGCATACTCAGCCTTCTTTTTTTTCACCGTAGTAGAGTGATACAGGAGTCAACAATGGAAATGACCAACGCGCAACGTCTTATTTTGTCTAATCAGTACAAGATGATGACTATGCTCGATCCGGCAAATGCTGAACGTTACCGTCGCCTGCAAACAATTATTGAGCGTGGTTACGGATTACAGATGCGTGAATTGGATCGCGAGTTTGGCGAGCTGAAAGAAGAAACCTGCCGCACTATCATCGACATTATGGAGATGTATCATGCGTTGCATGTTTCCTGGTCTAATTTGCAGGACCAGCAATCCATCGATGAACGTCGTGTCACCTTCCTCGGCTTTGACGCCGCCACTGAAGCACGTTACCTCGGTTATGTCCGCTTTATGGTTAATGTGGAAGGGCGCTATACCCATTTTGACGCTGGGACTCATGGTTTTAACGCCCAGACGCCAATGTGGGAAAAATATCAGCGCATGCTTAATGTGTGGCATGCCTGCCCGCGTCAGTACCATTTGAGCGCCAACGAAATTAATCAAATTATCAACGCCTGAGGAGGCCCGCGTGCGGTGCAAAGGTTTTCTGTTTGATCTTGATGGAACGCTGGTGGATTCCCTGCCTGCGGTAGAACGGGCGTGGAGCAACTGGGCCAGACGTCATGGGTTAGCGCCGGAAGAGGTGCTGGCTTTCATTCACGGTAAACAGGCGATCACCTCTTTGCGCCATTTTATGGCGGGCAAATCCGAGGCTGATATTGCCGCCGAGTTTACGCGTCTGGAGCAAATCGAGGCCACGGAAACCGAAGGTATTACCGCGCTTTCTGGGGCAATCGCCTTACTCAATCATTTGAATAAAGCAGGTATTCCGTGGGCCATTGTGACTTCTGGCTCCATGCCGGTAGCGCGAGCGCGCCATAAAATAGCGGGGCTTCCCGCACCAGAGGTGTTTGTAACCGCTGAGCGAGTGAAGCGCGGAAAACCAGAACCTGATGCGTATCTGTTAGGTGCGCAGCTGCTGGGGCTTGCGCCGCAGGAGTGTGTGGTGGTGGAAGATGCTCCCGCTGGCGTGCTTTCTGGCCTAGCGGCGGGTTGCCATGTCATTGCGGTTAACGCTCCGGCAGATACCCCGCGCCTGAATGAGGTCGATTTGGTCCTCCACAGTCTGGAGCAAATTACTGTGACCAAACAGCCAAATGGCGATGTTATTATTCAGTGAAACACCTGATCATGATTTAGCCCCGTCTCGTCGGGGCTTTTTTATGGCAGAATCAAGTCATCCCCCTCAATTAACAAGGATAAGTTGTGAACGGTGAATTGATTTGGGTTCTTTCATTACTGGCCGTTGCCATCGTCTTGTTTGCGACGGGCAGAGTGCGTATGGATGCGGTCGCTTTGTTTGTTATTGTCGCGTTTGCATTAAGCGGAACGCTGACGGTCCCCGAAGTATTTTCCGGCTTTTCTGATCCTAACGTTGTCCTGATTGCCGCCTTGTTTATTATTGGCGATGGTTTGGTCCGTACCGGTGTTGCCACCGTAATGGGAACATGGCTGGTCAAAGTGGCGGGCAACAGTGAAATCAAAATGTTGGTTTTGTTGATGCTGACCGTCGCGGGGCTTGGCGCGTTTATGAGTTCAACCAGCGTTGTCGCTATCTTTATTCCCGTGGTGTTAAGCGTTGCCATGCGTATGCAAACTTCGCCGTCACGTCTGATGATGCCGTTAAGTTTTGCCGGGCTGATTAGCGGCATGATGACGCTGGTGGCGACGCCGCCGAACCTGGTAGTCAACAGTGAATTGCTGCGTGAAGGCTATCACGGCTTCAGTTTCTTTAGCGTAACACCTATTGGCCTGGTCGTGCTGGTGCTGGGTATTTTGTATATGTTAGTGATGCGTTTCATGCTGAAAGGGGATACCCAGACCCCGCAGCGCGAAGGCTGGACGCGTCGAACCTTTCGCGATCTTATCCGTGAATATCGACTGACCGGGCGTGCGCGACGTCTGGCTATTCGCCCCGGATCGCCAATGATAGGTCAACGGCTGGATGATCTCAAATTACGTGAGCGTTATGGCGCTAACGTCATCGGTGTTGAACGCTGGCGGCGTTTTCGTCGCGTTATCGTGAACGTTAATGGGGTTTCTGAATTTCGCGCGCGTGACGTTTTGCTTATTGATATGTCTGCGGCTGATGTCGATCTCCGGCAATTTTGTAGTGAGCAATTGCTGGAGCCGATGGTACTGCGCGGCGAGTATTTTTCTGACCAGGCCCTTGATGTGGGCATGGCAGAGATTTCATTAATTCCTGAGTCAGAACTGATTGGTAAATCGGTGCGCGAAATTGGTTTTCGTACCCGCTACGGACTGAATGTGGTGGGGCTCAAGCGCAATGGCGTGGCGCTGGAAGGTTCGCTGGCGGATGAGCCTCTGCTGCTGGGCGATATCATCCTGGTTGTGGGTAACTGGAAACTGATCGGTATGCTGGCCAAACAGGGCCGCGACTTCGTAGCGCTGAACTTACCGGAAGAGGTGAGTGAAGCATCGCCCGCGCACAGCCAGGCACCCCATGCCATTTTCTGTCTGGTGCTAATGGTGGCGTTAATGCTGACAAATGAAATTCCTAATCCTGTTGCCGCTATCATCGCCTGCCTGCTGATGGGGAAATTCCGCTGTATAGATGCTGAAAGCGCCTATAAATCCATTCACTGGCCGAGCATTATTTTGATCGTTGGGATGATGCCGTTTGCTGTGGCATTACAGAAAACGGGAGGTGTCGCGCTGGCGGTGAAAGGGCTGATGGATATTGGCGGCGGTTATGGGCCACATATGATGCTGGGGTGTTTGTTTGTCTTGTCGGCGGTTATTGGGCTGTTTATCTCTAATACCGCGACGGCGGTGTTGATGGCTCCGATTGCGCTGGCTGCTGCCAAAACGATGGGAGTGTCGCCTTATCCATTTGCGATGGTCGTGGCGATGGCAGCATCCGCCGCCTTTATGACACCGGTGTCTTCACCTGTTAACACCCTGGTTTTAGGTCCGGGAAATTACAGCTTCAGTGACTTTGTGAAGTTGGGGGTACCGTTCACCATTATCGTGATGGCGGTTTGTGTGGTGATGATCCCGATGCTGTTTCCGTTTTGACAAGAGCCTGATGTCGCATCCGGCGCTTATTGCCTGATGCGACGCAGACTCCGGCTGCTTACAGCGGTGAATCCTGGCTAATCTCATCGAGCGAAAGATGGAAGCTGGGAACAAATACTTCCATGAAGTAGTCCATCTCCTGGCTGCGACGCGCTTCAAGCGTCGCTTCCAGTCGCGTTTTTGCCAGCAAGAATTCATTATTTCCGGCCGCGAGTTCTTCCAGACATTTCAGATATGCACACAGTGCATCTGCCTGTTTCACCAGCGATTTTTCTTCATCGCTATATGCATGCTCGTCAATTAACGGCGCAAAGATATCCCGCAGTTCTTCCGGAACCATATCGACCAGTTTCTGCTGAGCGATTTTTTCAATAGCCTTGTACTCCTGAGCGATTTGCGCATTGAAGTATTTCACCGGAGTAGGGAGATCGCCGGTGAGCACTTCTGAGGCATCGTGGTACATCGCCAGTAAAGCGATACGTTCGGCGTTGACATTACCGCCAAATTTCCGATTTTTGATAGCTGCCAGCGCATGGGCGACCATCGCTACCTGCAAACTGTGTTCGGACACATTTTCCGTCCGCACGTTGCGCATTAGCGGCCAGCGGTTAATGAGTTTCAGGCGGGAGAGATGGGCAAAAAAATGGCTCTGTTTCATAGTGACCTTACGTATGATGACATCATCAGGTCATTGTGGCGGGATAACACTGCCGGATGCAATCTCCGGCAGTGAAATTAAGATTACAGCTGATGATAACCAGAAAGGAAACGCGCGAACTTGCTCAAAGACAGCTCGATATCATCGACACGCGGTAGCGTGACAATGCGGAAGTGATCCGGCCACGGCCAGTTGAATGCCGTCCCTTGCACCAACAGAACTTTTTCCTGCAACAGGAAATCCAGCACCATTTTCTGATCGTCATGAATGTTAAAGCGTTTGGCGTCGATTTTCGGGAACATATACAGCGCACCACGAGGTTTCACGCAGGAAACGCCCGGAATATCGTTGATCAGTTCCCACGCGCGGTTACGCTGCTCATAAAGACGACCGCCAGGGGTAATAAATTCACTGATGCTCTGATAACCACCCAGCGCGGTCTGAATGGCGTGTTGCGCAGGAACGTTAGCACACAGGCGCATTGAAGCCAGCATTTCCAGACCTTCGATGTAGCCTTTGGCGTGTTTTTTCGGCCCGTTCAACACCATCCACCCCTGACGGAAGCCTGCAACGCGGTACGTTTTCGACAGTCCGTTAAAGGTAATGGTCAGCAGGTCAGGTGCCAGCGGCGCAATTGAGTGATGCTCAGCATCGTCGTAGAGAATTTTGTCATAAATTTCATCGGCGAAGATAATGAGATTATGCTGACGTGCAATCTCCACAATCTCCATTAAAAGCTCTTTGGAATATACCGCGCCGGTTGGGTTATTTGGGTTGATAATAACAATCCCACGCGTACGAGGCGTAATTTTAGCGCGAATATCATCGAGGTCCGGGAACCAGTCAGAGGATTCATCGCAAAGATAATGCACCGCTTTACCGCTGGAAAGCGAAACCGCCGCGGTCCAGAGTGGGTAATCTGGTGCAGGAACCAACATTTCGTCCCCGCTGTTCAGCAATGCCTGCATTGCCTGAACGATAAGCTCCGATACACCATTGCCGATGTAAATATCTTCCACGGTAACATCACGCATGCCACGAGCCTGGTAGTGCTGCATGATGGCTTTACGCGCGGAGTAAAGCCCTTTGGAATCGCAATACCCTTGAGCGGTAGGCAGGTTGCGTATCACGTCAACGAGGATTTCATCTGGCGCGTCAAAACCGAATGGGGCTGGGTTGCCGATGTTCAGTTTCAGTACCTTGTTACCTTCTTCTTCTAGGCGTTTTGCTTCTTTCAGCACCGGACCACGGATGTCATAACAGACATTCTCTAATTTGCTGGATTTTTCAATGGGGGACATGAATCTTGACCTTTTTTGCTGTTATCGCCACTCCCTGCCGTGGAAGTCAGCTTAGAACAATGTACTCCCCCAGGACGGTGTTTTGAAGGTCTGCAGAATAAGATTTTGCCAGAGGGGAAGGCTCGATTGTGCTGTTAATAACTTAATAATGACAAAATAATGAGGTGTATATGCTTTACATGTAATGTTATATAGTGAATTGTTCTAATTCTTAATTGCAAGTCTGGTTTTTTTATCTGTAAGATAATTGTGTGAAAATGCCTCATTTAAGAATTCACTAATGAAACGCGATGATGATATTTCCGCATTACGGAGAGTTTAACAGCGTGATGATTTCCGAGGTGTCGCAATGGGGATAAGGTGTGAAACTATTGTTAAGCGGAATTAATGAATGAGGATGATGCTAATTAATTATTATTTAATATTCAAAAAGGTTTTGATGTGCTTATTAATAATAGAAGATTACTTTGCCTAACATAACATAACATAACATAACATAACATAACATAACATAACATAACATAACATAACTTTGCATCAGATAATTCGCAATGACCCTTATAAATAAAAGGTTTTGGGGTAAAATGCTCGCATAAATGACGGATCCCTGCTCTTGATGCCGCTTCACCATTGCTGTTTGTACGTGTTCGCGTATGACCAGCGATGCTGCACGAGAGTGGAACAAGGACTCACATTTACATTTATACAAACACGCGCATGTCATAAATAGAAAAGAGTGAGTAACTTAATAGATATGCGATCCCTGAAGATATATTCTGTGATCTACTTCAGGCATTATAACGGAACAATGTGAGTCGCTTTTTTAGTGCAACTCATATGCATTTTTACTTTCGTCCGGGTTCCGGATGAAACTGCCAGGGAGGCACATTACAAATGGAATTGCTTGTTTGTGTGTGCACAGCATTAACCAGCTCAGTATGAGCCGCCAGTAAGTGATAATATATGATAAGTGCAAATCGTCCGATAATTAACCTCGACCTCGATCTGCTGAGAACATTTGTTGCTGTTGCCGATCTGAACACTTTTGCTGCCGCAGCTGCCGCTGTGTGTCGTACTCAGTCCGCCGTAAGTCAGCAAATGCAGCGTCTGGAACAACTCGTTGGGAAAGAACTGTTCGCTCGTCACGGTCGCAACAAACTGTTAACTGAACATGGCATTCAACTTCTTGGTTACGCCAGGAAAATCCTGCGTTTTAATGATGAGGCCTGCTCATCATTAATGTTCAGTAATCTTCAGGGCGTGTTAACTATCGGTGCTTCAGATGAATCTGCCGATACGATCTTACCTTTCCTGTTAAATCGCGTGAGTTCGGTTTATCCGAAATTAGCGCTGGATGTCCGCGTTAAACGTAATGCCTATATGGCAGAAATGCTGGAATCCCAGGAAGTGGATTTGATGGTAACCACCCATCGTCCTTCAGCGTTTAAGGCATTGAACCTGCGTACCTCGCCAACACACTGGTACTGCGCAGCGGAATACGTATTGCAAAAAGGCGAGCCGATCCCTCTTGTATTGCTGGATGATCCAAGTCCGTTTCGCGATATGGTGCTGGCGACGCTTAATAAAGCAGATATTCCATGGCGACTGGCTTATGTCGCCTCGACGCTTCCGGCCGTTCGTGCGGCAGTGAAAGCCGGTCTTGGCGTGACGGCAAGGCCGGTTGAGATGATGAGCCCGGACCTGCGTGTGCTGAGTGGAGTAGATGGCTTACCGCCGCTACCTGATACCGAATATTTGCTGTGCTATGACCCGTCCAGTAATAATGAGCTGGCCCAGGTGATCTATCAGGCGATGGAGAGCTACCATAATCCGTGGCAATACAGCCCAATGTCTGCTCCGGAAGGGGATGATTCATTGTTGATTGAAAGGGATATCGAGTAATCGACGGACGATAGATAATTCCTGAGACAATAGTGTAAAAAACGAGCCGCTGGGGGTGTTTTAAACCCCAGCGGCTTTTTTTTAGTAAAAATCCTTCCTCGCATAGTGCAGAACGTACAAAACTGTTTATTTTTCAATCACCAGAGATTCACGTCCCGAACGCACAAATAATCGCCTGAAAAAAATCACCTGCTACAATGATGTTAAAAAATACGTAAATTTGTTGCTGCGTTTTTGTTATGGAATAACAAAAGCGTGTCACAGATCAAGAAAATACTCTCTTTTGGGGGGAGGAATCGACACAAATTCCTGTCAAAATAGACCCGTATTTTTTCCATTGCTTCACAACGGACACGATTCAACAACATCTAATTATCCTGGAGTCGTCAAGGATCTGGGGTGAAAGGGCATTAAATGCTAATGGTGTTGATATTATGTAAACTAATGTGAAGAAACTTTTGTTAAAGTTGACAAAAGGTTATAGAAAGGAGTAAAAGACCACATCAATTAGCTGTATAAAAGAATTTCTACAGTGATTGTAAGGTTTTTTTTATTCCTCCCCATGAATCGATGTGGCGTCCATCTGCCGTGAAGAGCAGTGAATCTGGCGCTACTTTTGATGAGTAAGCAATGAGTATGTCAACATCCACTGAAGTCATCGCTCATCACTGGGCATTCGCTATCTTTCTTATCGTTGCCATTGGCCTGTGTTGCCTGATGCTGGTAGGCGGTTGGTTTTTAGGCGGTCGCGCACGCGCGAGGTCGAAAAACGTGCCGTTTGAATCCGGTATCGATTCGGTCGGCTCCGCCCGCTTACGCCTGTCCGCCAAGTTTTATCTGGTGGCCATGTTCTTCGTTATCTTCGACGTTGAAGCGCTGTATCTGTTCGCATGGTCAACCTCTATCCGCGAAAGCGGCTGGGTAGGCTTTGTGGAAGCTGCAATTTTTATTTTTGTGTTACTGGCAGGTCTGGTTTATCTGGTGCGTATTGGCGCGCTGGACTGGACGCCCGCGCGTTCACGCCGCGAGTGTATGAACCCGGAAACGAACAGTATCGCTAATCGTCAACGCTAACCGCGAGGCATTAAGATGGATTATACGCTCACCCGCATAGATCCCAACGGTGAGAACGACCGTTACCCCCTGCAAAAGCAGGAGATCGTAACCGACCCTCTGGAGCAAGAAGTTAACAAAAACGTGTTTATGGGCAAGCTCAATGACATGGTTAACTGGGGTCGTAAAAACTCAATTTGGCCGTATAACTTCGGTCTTTCCTGCTGTTACGTTGAGATGGTGACTTCGTTTACCGCGGTGCATGACGTGGCGCGTTTTGGCGCAGAAGTATTGCGTGCTTCGCCGCGTCAGGCTGACCTGATGGTGGTTGCAGGAACCTGCTTTACCAAAATGGCACCGGTTATTCAGCGTCTGTATGACCAGATGCTGGAACCAAAATGGGTTATCTCAATGGGGGCCTGTGCCAACTCTGGTGGTATGTACGATATTTATTCCGTTGTGCAGGGCGTCGATAAATTCATCCCGGTTGATGTGTATATCCCGGGCTGCCCGCCGCGTCCTGAAGCGTACATGCAGGCACTGATGCTGTTGCAGGAATCTATCGGCAAAGAACGTCGTCCGCTCTCCTGGGTGGTTGGCGATCAGGGCGTTTATCGCGCCAATATGCAATCAGAGCGCGAACGCAAGCGCGGTGAACGCATTGCCGTAACCAACCTGCGTACACCTGACGAGATTTAATTTGCGCCTGTCGGCAAAGGGATTTTTCTTCGCTTATTCCTAAATCTATTTCGCGAAGCTTACTGCGCCGACAGTCACCACGGACCATTTGCAATGGTGAACAATATGACCGACTTAACCGCGCAAGAACCCGCCTGGCAGACCCGCGATCATCTTGATGATCCGGTAATTGGCGAACTGCGCAACCGTTTTGGGCCGGATGCCTTTACTGTTCAGGCGACTCGCACCGGGGTTCCCGTTGTGTGGATCAAGCGTGAACAATTACTGGAAGTTGGCGATTTCTTAAAGAAACTGCCGAAACCTTACGTCATGCTGTTTGACTTACACGGCATGGACGAACGTCTGCGCACACACCGCGAAGGGTTACCTGCCGCGGATTTTTCCGTTTTCTACCATCTGATTTCTATCGATCGTAACCGCGACATCATGCTGAAGGTGGCGCTGGCAGAAAACGACCTGCACGTACCGACCTTCACCAAACTGTTCCCGAACGCTAACTGGTATGAGCGTGAAACCTGGGATCTGTTTGGCATTACTTTCGACGGTCACCCGAACCTGCGCCGCATCATGATGCCGCAAACCTGGAAAGGTCACCCGCTGCGTAAAGATTACCCGGCGCGCGCTACCGAATTCTCGCCGTTTGAGCTGACCAAAGCCAAACAGGATCTGGAGATGGAAGCCCTGACCTTCAAACCGGAAGAGTGGGGGATGAAGCGCGGCACCGAAAACGAGGACTTCATGTTCCTCAACCTCGGTCCGAACCACCCGTCGGCGCACGGGGCTTTCCGTATCGTTTTACAACTCGACGGCGAAGAGATTGTCGACTGCGTACCAGACATCGGCTACCACCACCGTGGTGCGGAGAAAATGGGCGAGCGCCAGTCCTGGCACAGCTACATTCCGTATACCGACCGTATTGAATACCTCGGCGGCTGCGTTAACGAAATGCCTTACGTGCTGGCGGTAGAGAAACTGGCCGGGATCACCGTGCCGGATCGCGTTAACGTCATTCGCGTTATGCTCTCCGAACTGTTCCGTATCAACAGCCACCTGCTGTACATCTCGACCTTTATTCAGGACGTCGGCGCAATGACGCCCGTGTTCTTCGCCTTTACCGATCGTCAGAAAATTTACGATCTGGTGGAAGCGATCACGGGTTTCCGTATGCACCCGGCGTGGTTCCGTATTGGCGGCGTAGCGCACGACCTGCCGCGCGGCTGGGATCGTCTGCTGCGTGAGTTCCTCGACTGGATGCCGAAACGTCTGGCGTCTTACGAGAAAGCGGCGCTGCAAAATACCATTCTGAAAGGTCGTACCCAGGGCGTTGCCGCCTATGGCGCGAAAGAGGCGCTGGAGTGGGGCACCACTGGCGCGGGCCTGCGTGCTACCGGGATCGACTTCGACGTGCGTAAGGCGCGTCCTTATTCTGGCTATGAAAACTTCGACTTTGAAATCCCGGTTGGTGGTGGTGTTTCTGACTGCTACACCCGCGTAATGCTGAAAGTGGAAGAGCTGCGCCAGAGTCTGCGCATTCTTGAGCAGTGCCTCAACAACATGCCGGAAGGCCCGTTCAAAGCGGATCACCCGCTGACCACGCCGCCGCCGAAAGAGCGCACGCTGCAACATATCGAAACCCTGATCACCCACTTCCTGCAAGTGTCGTGGGGGCCGGTGATGCCTGCCAATGAATCTTTCCAGATGATTGAGGCGACCAAGGGGATCAACAGTTACTACCTGACCAGCGACGGTAGCACCATGAGTTATCGCACTCGTATCCGCACGCCGAGTTATGCGCATTTGCAGCAAATTCCGGCGGCGATCCGCGGCAGCCTGGTGTCTGACCTGATTGTTTATCTGGGCAGTATCGATTTTGTTATGTCAGATGTGGACCGCTAATTATGCACGAGAATCAACAACCACAAACCGAGGCTTTTGAGCTGAGTGCGGCAGAGCGTGAAGCGATTGAGCACGAGATGCACCACTACGAAGACCCGCGTGCGGCGTCCATTGAAGCGCTGAAAATCGTTCAGAAGCAGCGTGGCTGGGTGCCGGATGGTGCGATCCACGCGATCGCCGATGTGCTGGGTATTCCGGCAAGCGACGTCGAAGGTGTGGCAACGTTCTACAGTCAGATCTTCCGCCAGCCGGTTGGTCGCCATGTGATCCGTTATTGCGACAGCGTGGTCTGTCATATCAACGGGTATCAGGGTATTCAGGCGGCGCTCGAGAAAAAGCTGAACATCAAACCAGGGCAAACGACATTTGATGGCCGCTTTACGCTGCTGCCAACTTGCTGCCTGGGGAACTGTGATAAAGGGCCAAACATGATGATCGATGAGGACACTCACGCGCATCTGACCCCGGAAGCGATCCCTGAACTGCTGGAGCGGTATAAATGAAAAACATTATCCGTACTCCCGAAACGCATCCGCTGACCTGGCGTCTGCGCGATGACAAACAGCCAGTGTGGCTGGACGAATACCGCAGCAAAAACGGTTACGAAGGGGCGCGTAAGGCGCTGACCGGGCTGTCTCCGGACGAAATCGTTAATCAGGTAAAAGACGCTGGTCTGAAAGGGCGCGGCGGCGCGGGCTTTTCGACTGGCCTGAAGTGGAGCCTGATGCCGAAAGACGAATCCATGAACATCCGTTACCTGCTGTGTAACGCCGATGAAATGGAGCCGGGCACCTATAAAGACCGCCTGTTGATGGAGCAACTGCCGCACCTGCTGGTGGAAGGTATGCTCATCTCCGCGTTTGCGCTGAAAGCTTACCGTGGCTACATCTTCCTGCGTGGCGAATATATCGAAGCGGCAGTAAATCTGCGCCGCGCTATTGCCGAAGCCACTGAAGCGGGCTTGCTTGGCAAAAACATTATGGGAACAGGTTTCGACTTCGAACTGTTCGTCCATACCGGGGCAGGGCGCTACATCTGCGGGGAAGAAACAGCGTTAATCAACTCCCTGGAAGGGCGTCGTGCTAACCCACGCTCGAAACCCCCCTTCCCGGCAACCTCCGGCGTATGGGGCAAACCGACCTGTGTCAACAACGTCGAAACCCTGTGTAACGTTCCGGCGATCCTCGCTAACGGCGTGGAGTGGTATCAGAACATCTCGAAAAGTAAAGATGCTGGCACCAAGCTGATGGGCTTCTCCGGTCGGGTGAAAAATCCGGGACTGTGGGAACTGCCGTTCGGCACCACCGCACGCGAGATCCTCGAAGATTACGCCGGTGGTATGCGTGATGGTCTGAAATTTAAAGCCTGGCAGCCAGGCGGCGCGGGGACTGACTTCCTGACCGAAGCGCACCTTGATCTGCCGATGGAATTCGAAAGTATCGGTAAAGCGGGCAGCCGTCTGGGTACGGCGCTGGCGATGGCGGTTGACCATGAGATCAACATGGTGTCGCTGGTGCGTAACCTGGAAGAGTTTTTCGCCCGTGAGTCCTGCGGCTGGTGTACGCCGTGCCGCGACGGTCTGCCGTGGAGCGTGAAAATTCTGCGTGCGCTGGAGCGTGGCGAAGGCCAGCCGGGCGATATCGAAACACTTGAGCAACTGTGTCGATTCTTAGGCCCGGGTAAAACTTTCTGTGCCCACGCACCTGGTGCAGTGGAGCCGTTACAGAGCGCCATCAAATATTTCCGCGAAGAATTTGAGGCGGGAATCAAACAGCCGTTCAGCAATACCCATTTGATTAATGGGATTCAGCCGAACCTGCTGAAAGAGCGCTGGTAACCGAATTTCGATTAACGCTCGGTCCCTGACCGAGAAAACTGGAAGCATGCTAATGGCTACAATTCATGTAGACGGCAAAGAATACGAGGTCAACGGAGCGGACAACCTGCTGGAAGCTTGTCTGTCTCTGGGCCTTGATATTCCTTACTTTTGCTGGCATCCGGCGCTGGGAAGCGTCGGTGCTTGCCGCCAGTGTGCGGTGAAGCAATACCAAAACGCGGAAGACACGCGTGGTCGCCTGGTGATGTCCTGTATGACACCGGCTTCCGATGGCACCTTTATTTCCATTGACGACGAAGAAGCGAAACAGTTCCGTGAAAGTGTGGTCGAGTGGTTAATGACCAACCACCCGCACGACTGTCCGGTATGTGAAGAAGGCGGTAACTGCCATCTTCAGGATATGACCGTGATGACCGGACACAGCTTCCGTCGCTACCGTTTCACCAAACGTACCCACCGTAATCAGGATTTGGGGCCATTCATCTCTCACGAAATGAACCGCTGCATCGCCTGCTACCGCTGTGTGCGTTACTACAAAGATTACGCTGACGGTACAGATCTGGGCGTTTATGGCGCGCACGACAACGTCTACTTCGGTCGCCCGGAAGACGGCACGCTGGAAAGCGAATTTTCCGGTAACCTGGTCGAAATTTGCCCGACCGGCGTATTTACCGACAAAACGCACTCCGAGCGTTACAACCGTAAATGGGATATGCAGTTTGCGCCGAGCATCTGCCAGCAATGTTCCATCGGCTGTAACATCAGCCCCGGTGAACGTTACGGCGAACTGCGTCGTATCGAAAACCGTTACAACGGTACGGTAAACCACTACTTCCTCTGCGACCGTGGTCGTTTCGGTTACGGTTACGTCAACCTGAAGGATCGTCCGCGTCAGCCAGTACAGCGTCGTGGCGATGATTTCATTACCCTCAACGCCGAACAGGCAATGCAGGGCGCGGCAGATATTCTGCGTCAGTCGAAGAAAGTGATCGGTATTGGTTCTCCGCGTGCCAGCGTGGAAAGCAACTTTGCGCTGCGTGAACTGGTGGGCGAAGAAAACTTCTACACCGGTATCGCTCACGGTGAGCAGGAACGTCTGCAACTGGCGCTGAAAGTGCTGCGTGAAGGCGGCATTTATACTCCGGCTCTGCGCGAAATCGAATCTTACGATGCGGTACTGGTGCTGGGCGAAGACGTTACCCAGACCGGCGCGCGCGTCGCACTGGCAGTGCGTCAGGCGGTGAAAGGTAAAGCGCGCGAAATGGCTGCAGCACAGAAAGTGGCTGACTGGCAGATTGCGGCAATCCTCAACATCGGTCAACGTGCGAAGCATCCGCTGTTTGTTACCAACGTTGATGACACTCGTCTGGATGATATCGCGGCGTGGACTTACCGCGCACCGGTTGAAGATCAGGCGCGTTTAGGTTTTGCCATCGCCCATGCGCTGGATAACTCCGCACCAGCGGTTGACGGTATCGAACCTGAGCTGCAAAACAAAATCGACGTCATCGTGCAGGCACTGGCAGGTGCGAAGAAACCGTTGATTATCTCCGGGACGAACGCCGGTAGCATAGAGGTGATTCAGGCTGCGGCTAACGTCGCGAAAGCCCTGAAAGGTCGCGGCGCTGACGTTGGTATCACCATGATTGCCCGTTCCGTCAACAGCATGGGGCTGGGCATTATGGGTGGCGGTTCGCTTGAAGAAGCGTTAACCGAACTGGAAACCGGACGCGCCGACGCGGTGGTGGTGTTGGAAAACGATCTGCATCGTTACGCTTCTGCTACCCGCGTGAATGCTGCGCTGGCTAAAGCGCCGCTGGTGATGGTGGTTGATCATCAACGCACAGCGATCATGGAAAACGCCCATCTGGTGCTTTCCGCTGCCAGCTTTGCTGAAAGCGACGGTACGGTAATTAATAATGAAGGTCGCGCCCAACGTTTCTTCCAGGTTTACGATCCGGCTTATTACGACAGCAAAACTGTCATGCTGGAAAGCTGGCGCTGGCTGCACTCGCTGCACAGCACCTTGCTGAGCCGTGAAGTGGACTGGACGCAGCTCGACCATGTAATTGACGCTGTTGTGGCGAAAATCCCGGAACTGGCGGGTATCAAAGATGCTGCGCCGGATGCGACATTCCGTATTCGTGGGCAGAAACTGGCCCGTGAACCGCACCGTTACAGCGGTCGTACCGCCATGCGCGCCAATATCAGCGTTCATGAGCCGCGTCAGCCGCAGGATATTGACACCATGTTCACCTTCTCGATGGAAGGTAACAACCAGCCGACCGCGCACCGTTCGCAAGTGCCGTTTGCCTGGGCGCCGGGCTGGAACTCCCCGCAGGCGTGGAACAAATTCCAGGACGAAGTGGGCGGCAAACTGCGCTTTGGCGATCCGGGCGTGCGTCTGTTTGAAACCAGCGAAAACGGTCTGGATTACTTCACCAGCGTACCGGCACGCTTCCAGCCGCAGGACGGGAAATGGCGTATCGCGCCGTACTACCACCTGTTTGGCAGCGATGAATTGTCACAGCGTGCTCCGGTCTTCCAGAGCCGTATGCCGCAGCCGTACATCAAACTCAACCCAGCGGATGCCGCGAAGTTGGGTGTGAACGCAGGTACACGCGTCTCCTTTAGTTACGATGGCAATACGGTCACGCTGCCGGTTGAAATCGCCGAAGGACTGACGGCAGGGCAGGTGGGCTTGCCGATGGGTATGTCCGGCATTGCTCCGGTGCTGGCTGGCGCGCATCTTGAGGATCTCAAGGAGGCACAACAATGAGTTGGATATCACCGGAACTGATTGAGATCCTGCTGACCATCCTCAAAGCGGTGGGGATCCTGCTGGTGGTTGTCACCTGTGGGGCATTCATGAGCTTTGGCGAACGTCGCCTGCTGGGTCTGTTCCAGAACCGTTATGGACCTAACCGTGTTGGCTGGGGCGGTTCGCTCCAGCTGGTTGCGGACATGATCAAAATGTTCTTTAAAGAAGACTGGATCCCGAAATTCTCGGATCGCGTCATCTTTACCCTGGCACCGATGATTGCCTTTACCTCGCTGCTGCTGGCCTTTGCAATTGTGCCAGTCAGTCCGGGTTGGGTGGTTGCCGACCTGAACATCGGGATTTTGTTCTTCCTGATGATGGCAGGTCTGGCGGTTTACGCGGTGCTGTTTGCGGGCTGGTCAAGTAACAACAAATACTCGCTGCTGGGTGCGATGCGTGCTTCTGCGCAGACCCTGAGCTACGAAGTGTTCCTCGGGCTTTCCCTGATGGGCGTGGTGGCGCAGGCCGGTTCATTCAACATGACCGACATCGTCAACAGCCAGGCGCATGTGTGGAACGTCATCCCGCAATTCTTTGGTTTTATTACCTTTGCCATCGCGGGCGTGGCGGTGTGTCACCGTCACCCGTTTGACCAGCCGGAAGCCGAGCAGGAACTGGCGGATGGTTACCACATTGAATATTCCGGTATGAAGTTCGGTCTGTTCTTCGTGGGTGAGTACATCGGGATTGTGACCATCTCTGCATTGATGGTGACGCTGTTCTTCGGTGGCTGGCAAGGCCCGTTGTTACCGCCATTCATCTGGTTCGCGCTGAAAACCGCGTTCTTTATGATGATGTTCATTTTGATTCGTGCGTCGTTACCGCGTCCGCGTTATGACCAGGTAATGTCCTTCGGCTGGAAAATCTGCCTGCCGCTGACGCTGATCAACTTGCTGGTAACGGCGGCTGTCATTCTCTGGCAGGCGCAATAAGGGGCAATAAGACCATGACCTTAAAAGAATTGTTAGTAGGTTTCGGCACCCAGGTTCGTAGTATCTGGATGATCGGCCTGCACGCGTTCGCCAAACGCGAAACGCGAATGTACCCGGAAGAGCCGGTCTATCTGCCGCCCCGTTATCGTGGTCGTATCGTTCTGACCCGCGACCCGGACGGCGAAGAGCGTTGCGTAGCCTGTAACCTCTGTGCGGTAGCCTGCCCGGTCGGCTGTATCTCGCTGCAAAAAGCAGAAACCAAAGACGGTCGCTGGTATCCGGAATTTTTCCGCATTAACTTCTCACGCTGCATTTTCTGTGGTCTGTGCGAAGAAGCCTGTCCGACCACGGCGATTCAGTTAACCCCGGATTTCGAAATGGGGGAATACAAGCGCCAGGATCTGGTTTACGAGAAAGAGGATCTGCTGATCTCCGGTCCGGGCAAATACCCGGAATATAACTTCTACCGGATGGCAGGTATGGCAATCGACGGCAAAGATAAGGGCGAAGCAGAGAACGAAGCCAAGCCTATCGACGTCAAGAGCCTGTTACCGTAAGGAGAGGGGCAATGGAGTTCGCTTTTTATATCTGTGGCCTGATAGCCATACTTGCGACCTTGCGAGTGATCACCCATACCAATCCGGTACACGCACTGCTGTACCTGATTATTTCGCTGCTGGCGATTTCCGGGGTGTTCTTCTCACTAGGCGCTTACTTCGCCGGTGCGCTGGAAATTATCGTCTACGCGGGTGCCATTATGGTGCTGTTCGTGTTCGTGGTGATGATGCTCAACCTGGGCGGTTCAGAAATCGAACAGGAACGCCAGTGGCTGAAACCGCAGGTGTGGATTGGCCCGGCAATTTTGTCGGCCATCATGCTGGTGGTGATTGTTTACGCCATCCTCGGTGTTAACGATCAGGGTATCGACGGTACGCCAATCAGTGCTAAAGCAGTGGGTATTACGCTGTTCGGGCCTTACGTACTGGCGGTGGAACTGGCTTCTATGCTGCTGCTCGCGGGTCTGGTTGTGGCCTTCCACGTCGGTCGTGAAGAGCGTGCGGGTGAAGTGCTGAGCAATCGTAAAGACGACAGCGCGAAAAGAAAAACGGAGGAGCACGCATGATCCCCTTACAACATGGACTGATCCTCGCGGCAATCTTATTCGTTCTTGGCTTAACCGGTCTGGTTATCCGTCGCAATCTGCTGTTTATGCTGATTGGTCTGGAAATCATGATTAACGCCTCCGCGCTGGCCTTTGTGGTCGCCGGAAGCTACTGGGGTCAGACCGACGGTCAGGTGATGTACATTCTCGCCATCAGCCTCGCGGCGGCAGAAGCGAGTATCGGCCTTGCGCTGCTGCTGCAACTTCACCGTCGTCGCCAGAACCTGAACATCGATTCAGTAAGTGAGATGCGCGGATGAACATGCTTGCCTTAACCATTATTTTGCCATTGATTGGCTTCGTCCTGCTGGCGTTCTCCCGTGGGCGCTGGTCTGAAAACGTTTCGGCGATCGTCGGCGTTGGCTCTGTGGGCCTGGCGGCGCAGGTAACCGCCTTTATCGGCGTTGATTTCTTCGCTAACGGCGAGCAGGCATACAGCCAGCCGCTGTGGACGTGGATGTCGGTAGGCGACTTTAACATCGGTTTTAACCTGGTGCTGGACGGCCTGTCGCTGACCATGCTCTCGGTGGTCACTGGTGTGGGTTTCCTTATTCACATGTACGCCTCCTGGTACATGCGCGGTGAAGAGGGCTACTCTCGCTTCTTCGCCTACACCAACCTGTTCATCGCCAGCATGGTAGTTCTGGTTCTCGCCGATAACCTGCTGCTGATGTACCTCGGCTGGGAAGGCGTGGGCCTGTGCTCCTATCTGCTGATCGGTTTCTATTACACCGATCCGAAGAATGGCGCAGCAGCAATGAAAGCGTTCGTCGTGACCCGTGTGGGTGACGTTTTCCTCGCTTTCGCACTGTTCATTCTTTACAACGAACTGGGCACCCTGAACTTCCGCGAAATGGTGGAACTGGCACCAGCGCACTTTGCTGACGGCAATAACATGCTGATGTGGGCGACGCTGATGCTGCTGGGCGGTGCGGTCGGTAAATCTGCGCAGTTGCCGTTGCAGACATGGCTTGCTGACGCGATGGCGGGCCCGACGCCTGTCTCCGCGCTGATCCACGCCGCAACGATGGTAACCGCGGGTGTCTACCTGATCGCCCGTACCCACGGCCTGTTCCTGATGACGCCGGAAGTTCTGCATCTGGTGGGTATTGTCGGGGCGGTTACGCTGCTGCTGGCCGGTTTTGCCGCGCTGGTACAGACCGACATCAAACGTGTTCTCGCTTACTCTACCATGAGCCAGATTGGCTACATGTTCCTCGCGCTTGGCGTGCAGGCATGGGATGCGGCGATTTTCCACTTGATGACTCACGCGTTCTTTAAAGCGCTGCTGTTCCTGGCATCCGGTTCCGTCATTCTGGCCTGCCATCACGAACAGAACATCTTCAAGATGGGCGGTCTGCGTAAATCTATTCCGCTGGTTTATCTCTGCTTCCTGGTGGGCGGCGCAGCACTGTCGGCACTGCCGCTGGTCACTGCGGGCTTCTTCAGTAAGGATGAGATCCTCGCGGGTGCGATGGCGAATGGTCATATCAATCTGATGGTGGCAGGTCTGGTCGGTGCGTTTATGACCTCGCTCTACACCTTCCGTATGATTTTCATCGTCTTCCACGGAAAAGAACAAATTCACGCTCACGCCGTGAAAGGGGTAACTCACAGCCTGCCGCTGATTGTGCTGCTGATCCTTTCCACCTTCGTTGGCGCACTGATTGTACCGCCGCTGCAGGGCGTGCTTCCGCAAACGACGGAACTGGCGCACGGCAGCATGTTGACCCTGGAAATTACCTCTGGCGTGGTCGCGGTGGTCGGCATTCTGCTGGCAGCCTGGCTGTGGCTGGGTAAACGTACTCTGGTGACCTCCATCGCCAACAGTGCGCCGGGCCGCCTGCTGAGTACCTGGTGGTACAACGCCTGGGGCTTTGACTGGCTGTACGACAAAGTGTTCGTCAAGCCGTTCCTGGGTATTGCCTGGTTGCTGAAACGCGATCCGCTGAACTCAATGATGAACATCCCGGCGGTTCTTTCCCGCTTTGCAGGTAAAGGTCTGCTGTTAAGCGAGAACGGTTATCTGCGCTGGTATGTGGCATCCATGAGCATCGGTGCGGTCGTGGTGCTGGCACTGTTGATGGTACTGCGTTGAGTTAAGGATTGTGGGATTGCCCCTGGGCATATAAGAACGTAGGTCGGATAAGCTGCCTTCGCGGCGCATCCGACACTACCCCCAGTCCGAAGAGAATTTTCTGTCGTGAGAATTCGTTGAAAATCCGGTCCTGACGGGACTTTTACAAGGAATAAAGATCGCCATGTTACTACCCTGGCTAATATTAATTCCCTTTATTGGCGGCTTCCTGTGCTGGCAGACCGAACGCTTTGGCGTCAAGGTGCCACGCTGGATCGCGCTGATCACCATGGGATTGACGCTGGCGCTGTCGCTGCAACTGTGGTTGCAGGGCGGTTATTCACTGACGCAATCCGCCGGAATTCCGCAGTGGCAGTCTGAATTCGACATGCCGTGGATCCCGCGTTTTGGTATCTCTATTCATCTCGCCATTGACGGTCTGTCGCTGCTGATGGTCGTGCTGACCGGTCTGCTCGGTGTGCTGGCGGTACTATGTTCGTGGAAAGAGATCGAAAAATATCAGGGCTTCTTCCACCTCAACCTGATGTGGATCCTGGGCGGCGTTATCGGCGTGTTCCTTGCCATCGACATGTTCCTGTTCTTCTTCTTCTGGGAAATGATGCTGGTGCCGATGTACTTCCTGATCGCACTGTGGGGGCATAAAGCCTCTGACGGTAAAACGCGTATCACGGTGGCAACCAAGTTCTTCATTTACACCCAGGCGAGTGGTCTGGTGATGTTGATCGCCATCCTGGCGCTGGTTTTTGTTCACTACAATGCGACCGGCGTCTGGACCTTCAACTATGAAGAGCTGCTGAATACGCCAATGTCCAGTGGTGTGGAATATCTGTTGATGCTGGGCTTCTTCATCGCCTTCGCAGTCAAAATGCCGGTGGTTCCGCTGCATGGCTGGCTGCCGGATGCGCACTCCCAGGCTCCGACCGCCGGTTCCGTGGACCTCGCGGGGATCTTGCTGAAAACCGCCGCTTACGGTTTGTTGCGTTTCTCCCTGCCGCTGTTCCCGAACGCGTCGGCAGAGTTCGCGCCAATCGCTATGTGGCTGGGTGTTATCGGCATCTTCTACGGTGCGTGGATGGCCTTCGCTCAGACCGATATCAAACGTCTGATCGCCTACACCTCGGTTTCCCACATGGGCTTCGTGCTGATTGCAATCTACACCGGCAGCCAGTTGGCCTACCAGGGCGCGGTAATCCAGATGATTGCGCACGGCTTGTCGGCGGCGGGTCTGTTTATTCTCTGCGGTCAGCTTTATGAACGTATCCATACCCGCGACATGCGCATGATGGGCGGTCTGTGGAGCAAGATGAAATGGCTGCCAGCACTGTCGCTGTTCTTTGCGGTGGCAACGCTTGGGATGCCTGGCACCGGTAACTTCGTCGGCGAATTTATGATTCTGTTCGGCAGCTTCCAGGTTGTCCCGGTGATTACCGTTATCTCTACCTTTGGGCTGGTCTTTGCATCTGTTTATTCGCTGGCGATGTTGCATCGCGCTTACTTCGGTAAAGCGAAAAGCCAGATTGCCAGCCAGGAACTGCCAGGGATGTCGCTGCGTGAGCTGTTTATGATCCTGTTGCTGGTGGTGCTGCTGGTACTGCTGGGCTTCTATCCGCAGCCGATTCTGGATACCTCGCACTCCGCGATTGGCAATATCCAGCAGTGGTTTGTTAATTCCGTTACTACTACAAGGCCGTAAATCGCCATGACAATAACTCCACAAAACCTGATCGCACTGCTACCGTTGCTGATCGTCGGCTTGACGGTGGTGGTTGTGATGCTCTCCATTGCGTGGCGACGCAATCATTTCCTCAACGCTACGCTCTCGGTTATTGGGCTTAACGCGGCGCTGGTTTCGCTCTGGTTTGTTGGCCAGGCGGGCGCTATGGACGTTACGCCGCTGATGCGCGTTGATGGTTTCGCCATGCTTTACACCGGGCTGGTATTGTTGGCGAGCCTCGCCACCTGTACTTTCGACTACCCGTGGCTTGAAGGCTATAACGACAACAAGGATGAGTTCTACCTGTTGGTGTTAATTGCCGCGCTGGGCGGGATCCTGCTGGCGAATGCAAACCATCTGGCGTCTCTGTTCCTCGGTATTGAACTGATCTCTTTGCCGCTGTTTGGCCTGGTCGGTTACGCTTTCCGCCAGAAACGTTCGCTGGAAGCCAGTATCAAATACACCATCCTTTCTGCCGCAGCGTCTTCTTTCCTGCTGTTCGGTATGGCGCTGGTGTATGCGCAGTCTGGCGACCTGTCGTTTGTCGCGCTGGGTAAAAACCTCGGCGACGGTATGCTCAACGAGCCGCTGTTGCTGGCAGGTTTCGGCATGATGATTGTTGGCCTCGGCTTCAAACTCTCTCTGGTGCCGTTCCACCTGTGGACGCCAGACGTATACCAGGGCGCGCCTGCGCCGGTTTCCACTTTCCTGGCGACGGCGAGCAAAATCGCTATCTTCGGTGTGGTGATGCGTCTGTTCCTCTACGCACCGGTGGGTGACAGCGAAGCGATTCGCGTAGTACTGGCGATTATCGCCTTTGCCTCCATCATCTTCGGTAACCTGATGGCGTTGAGCCAGACCAACATCAAACGTCTGCTCGGTTACTCATCTATCTCTCACCTCGGCTATCTGCTGGTGGCGCTGATTGCGCTGCAAACCGGCGAGATGTCGATGGAAGCGGTAGGGGTTTACCTGGCCGGTTATCTGTTCAGCAGCCTCGGCGCGTTCGGCGTGGTCAGCCTGATGTCCAGCCCGTATCGTGGCCCGGATGCTGATTCCCTGTTCTCTTACCGCGGTCTGTTCTGGCATCGTCCGATCCTCGCGGCAGTGATGACGGTGATGATGCTGTCTCTGGCCGGTATCCCGATGACGCTGGGCTTTATCGGTAAGTTCTACGTGCTGGCGGTCGGTGTCCAGGCACACTTGTGGTGGCTGGTGGGTGCCGTGGTTGTCGGTTCGGCAATCGGCCTCTACTACTACCTGCGCGTGGCGGTGAGCCTGTACCTGCACGCACCGGAACAACCGGGTCGCGATGCACCGTCAAACTGGCAGTACAGCGCGGGCGGTATCGTGGTGCTGATTTCTGCACTGTTGGTACTGGTGCTGGGTGTATGGCCACAACCGCTGATTAGTATTGTGCGGTTAGCAATGCCGCTGATGTAAACTGTTAGTTTGTAAGTCAGAAAGCCGCCGACATGTTCGGCGGTTTTTTTTGGCGCTCTGACACCATCACCCAACAATAACCGTCAGCGCATGATTCCCTTGTCGCAGCATACGTCGATACGCGCTAATCAGCTTTTCCATATCAAGCATGATCGAGGCAAAGAGTTGCCCCTCTAACTCTTCTGAAAAGGTCACTCCCGGATAAATCTCCATTTCATTGAGTCGCTTAATGGAAAACTGTTTACGCAGCTCACTTCGATCCAGTGATTCCAGTCGGTCGATTGTCGCGGCTAATTCCTGATTCCAGGTCAATCCCAGGAAGCCATCTATGCCATCTTCGAGGCTGTGTTCATCAAGCACGGCACGACTCAGCGGATCATTCTTCGCGGGATCAAAAGCAGAGGTGCCTGTCAGCCCAAAGTGTAAAAAATCCCAGCGTTTATCAATATCCAGTCGGCGTAATCCTGAAAGCGTGTCATGTATATTATCCATCAAAGGTTTTTCAGTAGACTCAAGCAGTTGGTTAATCTTTTCTGAGTCAATTTCTGCAAAATAGCCAATCATTCCCATTTATTTTTCCTCCATTGAATTTTATGTTTCGCATCTTAAAACAGACGAGGGAAAATAAAATGTACATGTCGCTGTTTCTGGACCCGCCTCGAGAAATTTTTATTATTTACTGTTGTATAACAAGGTTATAACACCATCTACCACCTGAGCCATTTTCTGATAATTCAATCTGTCTGCGGTATCACCGGGCAAGTGGTATTGTTTATTACGATAAAAAGCGGTGTCAGTAATCATTACGGCGGGAATATCGTGTTGCCAATAATTAAGGTGATCAGAAAAATCAATACCGGGAATAAACCCTGGGGCATTCATAGAATAAACAGATAAATCCCGGGATGACAACAATGCCGCTTTTACCTGACGAACGGCGTTGATATCCTGCATTCTGCCGACCACAGCAATAAAGTCTCCCTGATCGGGATAAAGCCAGGACATTGCCGGGTAAGGGTAATTCTGGCTTCCAGGCGCAGAGTCGTAATAGCCAATCGGGGACGCCCTGCGCGGTAACTCTGGCACCGCTACTGACAAAGAACTCTTTTATATACTCTGCGGACCTATTCAGATTATCAATATTGCCGGCATTACGTGGATGCACAGTTTGTGTAAGATAACGAACTGTTTTTTCTAATTGCTCAGGACTTACGTGTCGGGGCGTTGGTGATAATGCAGTGACCCAGGGTTGGTAAAAATAATCAGAGGGAGTGAAAACAGAAATAATATAACAAAAGGAAAATTTTTTTCATATGTAAATTATCAATAAAAGGCGTTATTTCATTATTATTTATAATGAATTATGAGCGTTTATTTTATTACGCTTGGTAGAGGTATACAAAAAGTGTTTTTTACAGTGGGTTCGCTATTTTTAAAAAGGAATTTCTGTGAGGAATAAAAATATAATTATGTTATTTATTGGCAGATTGAATTGACAAGTGGGGCAGAAATCTGAGGGTAAGAAAAGTCAGCAACTACAATCCACTACATCAACAGACCAGCAATCGCGTGCCGCGATACGCTGGAAATACCCGTAGATTGAACTGGCAGATGGTGGGACTGACATCAGTCAGTGATGACTTTTTAGCAAATTATGTTCGACCAGTCAGCATATTTACTGACTGGTCGAATTGATTAACAATGATGTTAACTCACTCTTTTGCCGGATGCTCTATTTTTGGGTTGTGAGTGTTTTATTTCTAATTGTGTATAAGAAGCATTGATTCGTGCATCGCCATATTTATCTAAATAACAATTTCTGTTTACCAGTCGATGTTGAAAATCAATTTCGTACTGCTCTTCTGCTGAATATTTTTTAAATCTGTCAGCATAGTTTTTTAATAACGTATAGGGGGCGCTGTCAGAATTGCTTTCCCTTTGTTCAATCACTTCCTGGGCTGCCATGCACACAAACGCACCGCAACTTTGGCTTAAGTATTGCTGAAGATCGGCATGTAAAAATATTATCTCTGGTTCATTTAAATGAACTTTTATATTATTATTCGACATTTTTCCCATGAGTTCAGAATTAAAACTATTAATGACACGCTTAAGTGAATTTTCTTTATCATGGCCTAGTGCACGCAATGAGTTGAATATGACGCATTTTATTTGTAGTTTATTATTTTTTTTATTTACTATTTTCTGTAGCGAAACTAATATCCAGTGTCCGCCAGTATTTATGGGGAATAACTGGACTTCATTCGGCCATGATGGATCGCTCTTAATATTTTCATTGAGAGCGTCTTCCAGGTGAGTTCTGGTGGAGTAGGGGACGTAGAGACCAGTAGGATAATTGACTTGAGTATTTTTTGCATTAGCGGCGATCTTCTGAAGATAGCAAGCTATTTCATCTGTGGTTAATTGACGATTTTTATCCCAGAAGTTTGTACCATCACTCAGTTCATTATTCTCATCATTTAAAAGCACCTTTGAAAGCGACTGTTTTTCAGATATAAGAGGAATTTCATTACCGATAATTGTCATTAATTTCGAAGGGGAGAATAGCTTTTTGAACAGGAGAACATCTGAATTATCCGGACCAGTTGGTTTAAGGTGGGAGTTGGTTGCGGTATGTGCCAAATTATATAATTTTAAACAGGCATTTTTAATAAGTCGGATAATCGATAGGGTCTCATTTGTTGGGTTTCTAACAATATGGTAAAGAATATCTTCAGCTTTTTTTCCAAATTCATCATAACCTAACGCAATATTATGCAGTAACTCAATACTTTCTTCATCTCCGGATAACGCTGTTTTTTTTAAAGACTGCAGTAATTCCTCGGTCACAGTAAATTTTTCTGCAAATGTCTGACTGAGTTGGGTTTGAGATAATTGACAATAATTGCTGACAACTGTAACCATCATGGGCTCCTTTTAGTTGCAAAGGTTGTGCTGAATCAAGATGAAAAGAGGCAACTTATTGCTCTGAATATAGTGCGTAAGGAGATGAATAAATATCAAAAATCGCTCAATATGCCTGTGTGGGTGGATATATGTAGCGCGGGTTGCTATAACAGGGCAAGTTTCACCCTGTTTTTAATAATAAGCAGAGTTAAACGTTAAACACGGTGAAATCATTCGCCAGTTCAGTCGCCGGGAAAATTGACCTGCATTCACGTAACAGGTGTTGACAACCTTTGTCATCATAGCGCGAGCTGACGTGGGTAATGATTAGCTTGCCGACTCCAGCCTCACGGGCTAGTGTCGCAGCCTGGCGTGTAGAGCTATGGCCGCGACTATTGGCTTTGGCTTCCATGGTTATATCCAGCGTCGCTTCGTGCACCATGACATCGACACCTTTAGCCAGGTCAAGTGCGGCATCGCAGGGGCCGGTATCGCCGAAAATAGCGAGCGCTTTACCTGGCACTGGAGCAGCTAAGTAATCTGCGCCGTTAATCTGCCTTCCATCTTCCAGCGTGATTGTTTTGCCCGCTTTTAATTCCTGAAACAGTGGGCCAGGCGGCACGCCAGCAGCTTTTAATGCCTGGGCATTTAATGCACCCGGTTTATCATGTTCTTCAATACGATAGCCATAACATTCCAGTGGGTGTTCCAGCGGATAAGCGGTTACTTTGCGCAGGCCATCATCGAGAATTTCGCCAGCGCCAATTTCGACAATTTCCAGCGGATAATCGGTCCATGAGCCGCTAATCCGCTGCGCGGTTTCCACAAATTCACGGATACCTTGCGGACCATAAATCGTTAAGGGTTGGATAATGCCTGACATAGAACGACTGCACAGCAAGCCGGGTAAACCAAAAAGATGATCGCCATGAAGGTGACTGATAAAAATCTTGTCCAGTTTTCCAGGGTTAAAGGCGGTATGCAGTAGCTGATGCTGGGTGCCTTCACCGCAGTCAAACAACCAAAGTCCGCTCTGGGTCGGATGTTGCAGGTTAAGCAATATTGCCGTGACATTGCGCGTGCGGGTTGGCACACCGGCTGAAGTACCTAAAAAAATTAATTCCATGAGTTCATCACGTTTCAAAAAATATTCCGGCTAGTATAAGGCATACATCTAAAAGGAGAGCATTATGATTGAATGGCAAGATCTGCATCACTCTGAATTATCGGTTTCCCAGCTTTATGCCTTATTACAACTGCGTTGCGCGGTGTTTGTTGTCGAGCAGAATTGCCCTTATCAGGATATCGATGGTGATGATTTGACGGGGGATAATCGCCATATTCTCGGTTGGAAAAATGATGAACTGGTGGCGTATGCGAGGATTCTGAAAAGTGATGATGATCTTGAGCCTGTCGTTATAGGTCGGGTGATTGTCAGTGAAGCGTTGCGTGGTGAAAAAGTGGGGCAGCAGCTGATGAGTAAAACACTCGAAACATGTACGCATCACTGGCCTGATAAGCCTGTTTACCTCGGGGCTCAGGCGCATCTGCAAAACTTCTACCAGAGTTTCGGTTTTATCCCTGTGACGGAGGTCTATGAAGAAGATGGTATCCCACACATTGGGATGGCACGCGAGGTAATTCAGGCGTAATCAACAACTCTTGTCTATAGTTAGTGACAGGTTTTACGCAAATGGAGAACGAGAATGTCTAATCAGTTTGGTGATACACGTATCGATGACGACCTGACGCTGCTTAGTGAAACACTGGAAGAGGTGCTCCGCTCCTCTGGCGAGCCCGCCGATCAGAAATATGTTGAGCTGAAAGCGCGTGCAGAAAAAGCGCTGGATGATGTGAAAAAACGGGTTAGCCAGGCTTCAGACAGTTATTACTATCGGGCGAAGCAGGCTGTTTATCGTGCTGATGACTACGTCCACGAAAAACCCTGGCAAGGAATTGGTGTGGGCGCGGCCGTCGGGCTGGTACTAGGACTGTTGCTGGCACGCCGTTAAAACCTCCCTACACCGGGGTACTGCATTTTTTTTGTAGTACCCCGTATAATGTGAGGCTTTTAACAGGGAGAGGTCCGCGTGCAATCACTTACTACGGCGCTGGAAAATCTACTGCGCCATTTGTCGCAAGAGATTCCGGCGACACCCGGCATTCGGGTTATCGATATTCCTTTCCCTCTCAAAGACGCTTTTGATGCCTTGAGCTGGCTGGCCAGTCAGCAAACGTACCCGCAATTCTACTGGCAACAACGTAATGGTGATGAAGAAGCTGCCGTCCTGGGCGCGATTACCCGTTTTACGTCGTTGGACCAGGCACAACGTTTTCTTCGCCAGCACCCGGAACACGCCGACTTACGCATTTGGGGGCTGAATGCTTTTGACCCGTCGCAGGGCAATTTACTTTTACCCCGCCTGGAATGGCGACGCTGTGGCGGTAAAGCCACGCTGCGGTTGACGCTATTCAGCGAAAGCTCCCTTCAGCACGATGCGATTCAGGCAAAAGAATTTATCGCCACACTGGTGAGTATCAAGCCCTTGCCTGGGTTACATTTAACCACCACGCGAGAACAACACTGGCCGGACAAAACGGGCTGGACGCAATTAATCGAACTGGCAACGAAAACCATCGCCGAAGGTGAGCTCGACAAAGTGGTGCTCGCTCGGGCAACTGACCTGCATTTCGCAAGTCCGGTCAACGCGGCGGCGATGATGGCTGCCAGTCGTCGACTGAATCTGAATTGCTACCATTTTTACATGGCCTTTGATGGCGAAAATGCTTTTCTTGGCTCTTCACCGGAACGGTTATGGCGGCGGCGTGACAAAGCGCTGCGTACTGAAGCGCTGGCGGGAACAGTAGCAAATCATCCTGATGATAAGCAGGCGCAGCAGTTAGGAGAGTGGCTGATGGCGGATGATAAAAACCAGCGCGAGAACATGCTGGTGGTGGAAGATATCTGCCAACGATTACAGGCCGATACCCAGACGCTGGATGTTTTACCGCCGCAGGTACTGCGTCTGCGTAAAGTGCAGCATCTTCGCCGCTGTATCTGGACTTCACTCAACAAAGCGGATGATGTGATCTGTTTACATCAGTTGCAGCCAACGGCAGCAGTTGCTGGCTTACCGCGCGATCTGGCGCGACAGTTTATCGCCCGTCACGAACCGTTCACCCGAGAATGGTACGCCGGTTCTGCGGGCTATCTCTCATTACAACAAAGCGAATTCTGCGTTTCCCTGCGCTCAGCAAAAATTAGCGGCAATGTCGTGCGATTATATGCTGGCGCGGGCATTGTCCGTGGTTCCGACCCCGAGCAAGAGTGGCAGGAAATCGACAACAAAGCGGCAGGGCTGCGTACTTTATTACAAATGGAATAGTAATGAGTCGCATCATTACCGATTCATATCAATAATCTATTTTTGTAGCTCCTTATACTTAGCCGCAATATTGATACCGGACAAACTCATGTCAGTAAGCGCATTTAACCGACGCTGGGCGGCGGTCATTCTGGAAGCATTAACGCGTCACGGCGTCAGACACATCTGTATCGCCCCAGGCTCGCGTTCTACACCGTTAACGTTAGCGGCGGCGGAGAATTCCGCATTCATTCACCACACCCATTTCGATGAGCGTGGGTTGGGGCATCTGGCGCTGGGGCTGGCGAAAGTCAGCAAGCAGCCGGTGGCGGTGATTGTGACCTCCGGCACGGCGGTGGCAAATCTCTATCCGGCACTGATTGAAGCCGGGTTAACCGGAGAAAAACTGATTCTCTTAACCGCCGATCGCCCGCCGGAGCTAATTGACTGCGGCGCGAATCAGGCAATTCGCCAGCCGGGAATGTTCGCCTCTCACCCCACGCACAGTATTTCATTGCCGCGCCCGACCCAGGATATCCCCGCACGTTGGCTGGTTTCTACCATCGACCACGCTCTCGGTACGCTTCATGCGGGGGGAGTCCATATCAACTGCCCGTTTGCTGAACCGCTGTATGGCGAAATGGACGATACCGGGCTTAGCTGGCAACAGCGTCTGGGTGACTGGTGGCAGGACGACAAACCGTGGCTGCGTGAAGCGCCTCGTCTGGAAAGTGAAAAACAGCGCGACTGGTTCTTCTGGCGACAAAAGCGCGGCGTGGTGGTTGCCGGGCGCATGAGTGCGGAAGAGGGCAAAAAAGTTGCCCTGTGGGCGCAAACTCTTGGCTGGCCGCTGATTGGCGATGTGCTGTCACAAACCGGGCAGCCGCTGCCGTGTGCCGATCTTTGGTTAGGCAATGCCAAAGCGACCAGCGAGCTGCAGCAGGCACAAATTGTGGTGCAACTGGGAAGCAGCCTGACGGGGAAACGGCTCCTGCAATGGCAGGCAAGCTGTGAACCAGAAGAGTACTGGATTGTTGATGACATTGAAGGGCGACTTGATCCGGCACACCATCGCGGACGTCGCTTAATTGGCAATATTGCCGACTGGCTGGAGCTGCATCCGGCAGAAAAACGCCAGCCCTGGTGCGTTGAAATCCCGCGCCTGGCGGAACAGGCAATGCAGGCGGTTATTGCCCGCCGTGATGCGTTTGGCGAAGCGCAACTGGCGCATCGCATCAGCGACTATCTGCCTGAACAGGGGCAATTGTTTGTTGGTAACAGCCTGGTGGTACGTCTGATTGATGCGCTTTCGCAACTTCCGGCAGGTTACCCGGTGTACAGCAACCGAGGGGCCAGCGGTATCGACGGACTGCTTTCGACCGCCGCAGGCGTTCAGCGGGCAAGCGGCAAACCGACGCTGGCGATTGTGGGCGATCTCTCCGCACTTTACGATCTCAACGCGCTGGCGTTATTGCGTCAGGTTTCTGCGCCGCTGGTATTAATTGTGGTGAACAACAACGGCGGGCAAATTTTCTCGCTGTTGCCAACGCCGCAAAGCGAGCGTGAGCGTTTCTATCTGATGCCGCAAAACGTCCATTTTGAGCACGCCGCCGCGATGTTCGAGCTGAAATATCATCGTCCGCAAAACTGGCAGGAACTTGAAACGGCATTTGCCGACGCCTGGCGCACGCCAACCACCACGGTGATTGAAATGGTGGTTAACGACACCGATGGTGCGCAAACGCTCCAGCAACTTCTGGCGCAGGTAAGCCATTTATGATCCTGCACGCGCAGGCAAAACACGGAAAACCAGGTTTACCCTGGCTGGTGTTTTTGCACGGTTTTTCCGGCGATTGCCACGAATGGCAAGAAGTGGGCGAGGCGTTTGCCGACTACTCACGGTTGTATGTTGATCTCCCAGGTCATGGTGGTTCGGCGGCGATTAGCGTCGATGGATTTGATGATGTCACCGACTTACTGCGTAAAACCTTGGTTAGTTACAACATCCTTGACTTCTGGCTGGTGGGGTACTCGCTTGGCGGACGGGTGGCGATGATGGCGGCTTGCCAGGGGCTGGCGGGGCTTTGTGGGGTTATTATCGAAGGCGGGCATCCGGGGCTGCAAAATGCTGAACAACGTGCGGAACGTCAGCGTTCCGATCGCCAATGGGCGCAGCGTTTTCGCACAGAACCGTTAACGGCGGTATTTGCCGACTGGTATCAACAGCCTGTTTTTGCCTCGCTCAATGACGATCAACGCCGGGAGCTGGTGGCGCTGCGCAGCAACAATAATGGCGCAACCCTTGCCGCCATGCTGGAGGCGACTTCTCTCGCCGTCCAGCCTGATTTACGTGCTAACCTTAGCGCCCGCACATTTGCGTTTTATTATTTATGTGGTGAACGTGACAGCAAATTCCGCGCCCTAGCGGCGGAACTGGCTGCCGACTGCCATGTCATTCCTCGCGCCGGACATAACGCGCATCGGGAAAATCCCGCTGGCGTAATCGCAAGTCTGGCGCAGATCTTGCGTTTTTGACTAAAGGACACAATATGATTTATCCTGATGAAGCAATGCCTTACGCACCGGTTGAATGGCACGACTGCTCCGAAGGTTTCGAGGACATTCGTTATGAAAAATCCACCGACGGTATCGCAAAAATCACCATTAATCGTCCGCAGGTGCGCAATGCCTTCCGTCCTCTGACGGTAAAAGAGATGATCCAGGCACTGGCAGATGCGCGTTATGACGACAATATCGGCGTGATCATTCTGACTGGCGCAGGCGATAAAGCGTTCTGCTCCGGTGGTGACCAGAAAGTGCGTGGTGATTACGGCGGCTATAAAGATGATTCCGGCGTACATCACCTGAACGTGCTGGACTTCCAGCGTCAGATCCGTACCTGTCCGAAACCGGTTGTCGCGATGGTGGCTGGCTACTCCATCGGCGGTGGTCACGTTCTGCACATGATGTGCGACCTGACTATCGCAGCAGATAATGCCATCTTCGGTCAGACTGGCCCGAAAGTCGGTTCCTTCGACGGCGGCTGGGGCGCTTCCTACATGGCTCGTATCGTCGGGCAGAAAAAAGCGCGAGAAATCTGGTTCCTGTGCCGTCAGTACGACGCAAAACAGGCGCTGGATATGGGCCTTGTCAACACCGTGGTACCGCTGGCGGATCTGGAAAAAGAAACCGTCCGTTGGTGCCGCGAAATGCTGCAAAACAGCCCGATGGCGCTGCGCTGCCTGAAAGCTGCGCTGAACGCCGACTGTGACGGGCAGGCGGGGCTGCAGGAGCTGGCGGGCAACGCCACCATGCTGTTCTACATGACGGAAGAAGGTCAGGAAGGTCGCAACGCTTTCAACCAGAAACGTCAGCCTGATTTCAGCAAATTTAAACGGAATCCGTAATGCGTAGCGCGCAGGTATACCGCTGGCAGATCCCCATGGACGCGGGGGTGCTTCTGCGCGACAGGCGGTTAAAAACCCGCGACGGGCTGTACGTTTGCCTGCGTGAGGGCGAGCGCGAAGGGTGGGGGGAGATCTCCCCACTGCCGGGCTTCAGCCAGGAAAACTGGGAAGAGGCGCAAAGCGTGCTGCTTGCCTGGGTAAATAACTGGCTGGCAGGCGATTGCGAGCTACCGCAGATGCCTTCCGTGGCCTTTGGCGTAAGCTGTGCATTGGCAGAACTGACAGATACGTTGCCGCAAGCAGCCAACTACCGTGCGGCACCGCTGTGTAATGGCGATCCGGACGATCTGATCCTCAAACTTGCCGATATGCCGGGCGAGAAAGTGGCGAAGGTCAAAGTGGGATTGTACGAAGCGGTGCGCGACGGCATGGTGGTGAATCTGTTGCTGGAGGCAATTCCGGATCTGCATTTGCGTCTTGACGCAAATCGCGCCTGGACACCGCTGAAAGGTCAGCAGTTTGCCAAATATGTTAACCCGGATTATCGCCACCGCATCGCGTTTCTCGAAGAGCCGTGCAAAACCCGCGATGATTCGCGAGCGTTTGCCCGTGAAACCGGCATTGCCATTGCCTGGGATGAAAGCCTGCGCGAGCCGGATTTTGCCTTTGTGGCTGAAGAGGGCGTGCGCGCGGTAGTTATCAAACCCACGCTCACGGGCAGTCTGGAAAAAGTACGCGAGCAGGTACAGGCGGCGCATGCGCTGGGGCTGACGGCGGTGATCAGTTCTTCCATTGAGTCGAGCTTAGGTCTAACGCAACTGGCGCGGATTGCTGCCTGGTTAACGCCAGACACCATTCCGGGACTGGACACGCTGGATCTGATGCAGGCGCAGCAGGTTCGTCGCTGGCCGGGGAGCCCACTGCCGTTAGTGGACGCTGATGTACTGGAGCAGTTGTTATGATCTTCTCTGACTGGCCGTGGCGTCACTGGCGGCAAGTGCGGGGAGAAGCCATCGCCTTACGTCTTAATGACGAGCAACTCAACTGGCGCGAGCTTTGTGCTCGCGTCGATGAGTTAGCTACGGGCTTTGCGGCGCAGGGTGTGGTTGAGGGCAGCGGCGTGATGTTGCGGGCGTGGAATACGCCGCAAACGCTGCTCGCCTGGCTGGCGTTACTGCAATGCGGGGCGCGGGTGTTGCCCGTGAACCCTCAGCTGCCGCAACCGTTGCTTGAAGAATTGCTGCCCAATCTGACGCTGCAATTTGCGCTGGTGCCGGATGGGGAAAACACGTTTCCGGCATTAACGTCGCTGCACATTCAGCTGGTTGAAGGCGTACATGCCGCTGCGTGGCAGCCGACGCGTCTGTGCTCAATGACGTTGACCTCGGGTTCTACCGGTTTGCCGAAAGCCGCTGTCCATACTTATCAGGCCCATCTTGCCAGTGCGCAAGGTGTGTTATCGCTGATTCCGTTTGGCGATCACGATGACTGGTTGCTCTCTTTACCGCTGTTTCACGTCTCCGGTCAGGGAATTATGTGGCGCTGGTTATACGCTGGTGCGCGGATGACGGTGCGTGATAAACAGCCATTGGAGCAAATGCTGGCAGGCTGTACTCACGCTTCACTGGTGCCAACACAACTCTGGCGTTTGCTGGTTAACCGCAGTTCCGTTTCCCTGAAAGCGGTGTTACTTGGCGGCGCGGCTATCCCGGTCGAGTTGACGGAACAGGCGCGCGAGCAGGGGATTCGTTGCTTTTGCGGCTATGGTCTGACCGAGTTTGCCTCCACGGTATGTGCGAAAGAAGCCGACGTCCTGGCAGACGTTGGTTTGCCGCTGCCGGGTCGGGAAGTGAAAATCGTTAATAATGAAGTGTGGCTGCGGGCTGCCAGTATGGCAGAAGGTTACTGGCGTAACGGGCAACTGGTTTCACTGGTTAATGACGAAGGCTGGTACGCTACGCGCGATCGCGGTGAGATGCATAATGGCAAGCTGACCATTGTCGGACGTTTAGACAATCTGTTCTTCAGTGGCGGTGAGGGTATTCAGCCGGAAGAAGTCGAGCGTGTTATTGCTGCACATCCTGCGGTTTTGCAGGTGTTTATCGTTTCCGTTGCCGACAAGGAGTTTGGTCATCGGCCGGTAGCGGTGGTGGAGTATGACCAGCAAACCGTTGATCTTGGCGAATGGGTGAAAGATAAGCTGGCTCGTTTTCAACAACCGGTGCGCTGGCTGACTTTACCGCCGGAGCTGAAAAACGGCGGTATTAAAATTTCACGTCAGGCGCTAAAAGAGTGGGTGCAACGTCAGCAATAATTAACCCTCCGTTTCACTTCTCATTTCTGCCATTCCATTGCCGTTGATAAAGAGTTTATCTGTTAATCTGTAAATTGATGTGAAAACTCTTAGCAAACAGGATAATGCAATGGAATGGCTGGCACAAAAAATCGTGCTGCAATAAACAAGATAACAGACATGTACTTATGCTCTGCGATGCTGGCGGCGCGATAAAAATGATCGCCGAAGTGAAGAGTGACTTCGCCGTGAAAGTGGGGGATTTACTCTCGCCTTTGCAGAATGCGCTTTATTGTATTAATCGTGAAAAGCTGCATACGGTGAAAGTCCTCTCGGCAAGCAGTTATAGCCCCGATGAGTGGGAACGGCAGTGTACAGCGGCAGGGAAAACTCAGTAACGTTGTTTTGTCGTGGGCAGGAAAATCAGCATCAACCCGCTCATAATACAGGCTACTCCCAGTAGTGCTTTCAGCGAAAAAGTCCCTTCCCAGCCGGGAAGTACCATTGAAGCAATCCATACCAGCACATAACTCATACTGAGCAAGGCATAGGCTTTGCTTAGCGCAAGTTTATGTAGCGTTTTATACCAACAAAAAACGGAAAGCAGATAACCCAGCAGCCCGAGTAACAGTATCCGGGCATCCAGGCCAAAAGCTAACAGAGCCGCGATAAAATCCCATAAGTGCGTCATCGGCGGCAGATGACTTGCCGCAAAACCCAGGCTTAATTGCGCAACTGAGGCAATAATGACGCTGAATAATCCCCATATCAGGCCCATTACACCGTACTCCCGAGGATCACAATGCCACCAATAATGAACGCCACCCCACACCAGTGACGCGGCGATACCGGTTCGTGCCACAGTTTTACTGCAGCCAGCGTCACCCAGACAAAATTCAGACTTAACATCGGGTAGGCAATGCCTACCGGTACGTTCTGCAAGACCAGCAGCCAGAGCACCATGGCAAGACCAAGACAAGCCAGCGCCAGTCCCAGCCACAGCACGATATGTTTGCGCCGTTTGTTTATCGCCACAAAGCAGGTTGCCTGTTTCTGACACAACTGCCCGGCAACGCTAAGCAAGCTGGCAAAGACTAATGTTAGCCAGATCATTTGGGACGATACTGAATCAGCACCAGACGCTCCTGACGAACGATGGCATCTGCGGGCGGAATGGCGAGACTGTTGATATCTTCATCGCGGTCAACCGAAAGCACGAGTGTAATAATCCCCTCCTGACGATGTTGATTAAGCCAGTTTGCGAACTCATCACCGCTGACAAATCTCCCTTTCGCATCCGGATAATTAAGGCCGTATTTCAACTCACCTGTCTGGCGATACATGATGATGTCATCGCGTTGCAGGCTCCATGCCAGACCTGCGGCAACACCGACGCTATCAGTAAGAATATAGCGGCTTGGCTGAAGTGATTCTTGTGTCATCTCGACAAAAAATTGCGGATGTTTTCCTTCCATGACTCTGTCAGGAATTGAAAATCCTACCAGCAACGCCAGCCCCAGCGGGCAAAGCGCGGCGAAAGACCAGGTCTTTTCGACGTTTGTTAAGGTGTACCAGCCGAAAAATGCCCATAGCGAAAAAATCGACCAGGCACAAAAGACTTTATAGCTCTCGAAGGTTTGCCACACCGGCGTGTTCATTGGTCCCCAGGGGGAGATCACAAATGTGGCAATAATGCCAGTGACGCCAAAAGCGATGTTAATCCAGCCATTAATCCGCAGCGCCAGAGGATTATTTTTTGCTGCCAGCAAAGCGTAATGCGCCAACAGCATTGCCAGAGGTGCAAAGCAAGAAAGAATATAGGTGGGCAATTTGCCTTTAGCGACGGAGAAAAACAGCAGCGGCATTATCGTCCAGCTCAACAAATAGACGGTTGCGGAATGCTTGCGGTTTTTCCAGCCTGTGTACAGTGCACCGGGGAGTAATCCCAGCCACGGCAGGCTACCGGCAATGATGACCGGCACGTAGTACCAGAACGGAGCTCTATGTTGGGCATCATCTAGTGCAAAGCGTTGAATATGCTCAACCCAGAAAAAATAGTGCCACAAGTCAGGCTCCCGCTGCGCTATCGCCAGTCCCCAGGGGAGAACCGTCAGTACGCAACTGATAACCGCCAGCCAGCCGTAAATAAAGAGATCTTTCCAGCGTTTTTGCGTCGCTACCCATGGCAGCACGCTTAATACCGGCACGGCAAGGGCGAGAAAACCTTTGGTCATCACCCCCATGCCGCAGGTGATTCCCAGCAGTAAAAATCCTGCGCTTTTGCCTTTCCACGTCTGTGCCTGCATTGCCAGCCAGAAGCTGCACATTCCCGCCACCAGCCAGAATGCAATAAACGGATCGAGCACGGCATAAGTGCCGATGGCATAGACAATAAACAATGAGAGATAAATTACTGTGGCGAGTAGAGCCAGACGTTTATCGCGCCATAAGCGCAGAGTAAACCAGGTCACCAGCGCGGCAGTTAACAGGGTCGCAAAGATAACGCCTGCCCGCACACCAAAGTTATTCGCGCCAAATAGCCATTGCCCAATGCTGTTAATCCAGTATCCGGCAATGGGTTTTTCGAAATAACGTAGCCCTAACAGATGGGGCACAATCCAGTCGCCGGATGCCAGCATTTCTCGACTGATTTCCGCATAACGCGTTTCATCGGGTTGCCAGAGCAGACGCGTGCTGATCGGTAACAGGTAATAGCAGGCAATAAACGCGAAGATGCCGATAAGGTAACGTACCGATTTCATCAGCGACTACCCGCAATTTGTTGGCAACCCAGCCAGCCTTCACGTCCGGCAATATTTCCGCGAACAACTTGTCCGAGCGGCAACGTCTCTGATAACAGTTCGCTTAAAGGGCAAAATGTCACGCCTTCCTGAGCTGCGCGTTTGAGGAGATCCACAAAATTATGCTGATAAGCGCAGCCTTCAACTTCTGCATGAATGGTATAAACCGGCGTGCCTTTATCTCGCAGGATGCGGTTGAGTAACCAACCGTTAAAATCTTCTGCTTTCACATCCCGACCAATCACTTCATCCCAGGTGGGTAAGGTCACCGGAATTTGCGCAGTGCCAGGGTTTCCTGATTCGAGCAGTGGACGGAACGGCATGGCCCCACGACAATCGCTGTTGTAGCGCAAATGGAACGCTTCTTTTGCTTCGATCACCTTCTGGTCGGCACGCCAGCCCGCAGCGGCAGAACAGGTTACCGGTTGACCGATAATCTCTTCCAGAGTGCGAAGACCGCGTGCAATATCGTCGATCATTGTTTGCCGATCCCAGTTACCGCTACGGGCTTGCCAGGCATGGTGATCCCAGGCGTGCAGACCGACTTCGTGATGTTTAGCCGCTTCACGAATGATATCGGCATTGGCATGACCAATCTCTTTACCTGGCCAGGCCGTACCTGCCAGTAAAATATCCCAGCCATAAAGCGATGCCGCGTTTGAGCGCAGCATCTTCCACAAAAACTGTGGCTTCACCAGTCGCCAGAGATGGCGGCCCATATTGTCCGGGCCGACGCTGAAAAAAATGCTGGCCTGAATATTATGCTTACTCAAGATTTCCAGCAGACGCGGCACGCCTTCACGGGTGCCACGAAAGGTATCGACATCAATGCGTAAGCCTACTTTGGTCATGATGGTTTATCCGTAAGATCAACGGTGCGCAGGAAGAAATCCAGCGTTTCGTCGATGGTTTCCTGCATATCAATTTTCGGCTCCCAGTCCAGGCAGCGGTGGGCATTGCGGATGCTCGGTTTACGATGCTCTACGTCCTGATATCCTTTGCCGTAGTAGCTGCTACTTTCGACAACGCGAAAGCCCGCAAACGGTGGGAAATGATGGCGCAGCGGATGTTTTTCGAAGCTCGCCAGCAGCATCTCGCCCAGTTCCTCAATGCTCGCTTCGTTCTCAGGATTGCCAATGTTGATAATTTCGCCGTCGCAGCGATTTCCCGCATTTTCGATAATGCGGTACAACGCCTCGATACCGTCCCGGATATCAGTAAAGCAGCGTTTTTGTTTTCCGCCATCAATTAGCTTAATTGGTGAACCTTCTACCAGATTGAGAATGAGTTGCGTAATAGCGCGGGAGCTGCCAATTCGCGCTGCATTAAGGTTATCCAGTCGTGGTCCCATCCAGTTAAACGGGCGGAAGAGGGTGAACTGTAAACCCTCTTTTTCGCCATAGGCCCAGATCACCCGATCAAGTAATTGTTTTGACACCGAATAAATCCAGCGTGGTTTATTCACCGGGCCGACGATTAAATTAGAATGGTCCTCATCGAAGTATTTATCGCTACACATCCCATAAACTTCTGAAGTTGACGGGAAGATGATTCGCTTACGGTACTTAACGCAGTAGCGGATAATGCGCAGATTCTCTTCAAAATCGAGTTCAAATACGCGCAGCGGGTTGCGGGTATATTCAATCGGCGTGGCTATCGCCACCAGCGGCAAGACGAAATCACATTTTTTGACGTGATACTCAATCCATTCGGAATGAATACTGATATCGCCTTCGACAAAGTGAAAATGTGGATGATTCAGAAAACGGCTTATCGCATCGCTGCCAATATCCAGACCGTAAACTTCATAATGATCTTCGCGCAGCAGGCGTTCTGTCAGATGGTTGCCAATAAAGCCATTCACCCCGAGGATGAGTACCCGGGTACGGCGTCGGGCGGTGCAGGCAGGCTGGCTATTCAAGCGTGAACCTTGCACCAGGCCCAGCATCTGCGCTAATTGCGAGCCCTGCATAGTAATGCCGTCGCCCGCCTGTCCGGTGACGATTTCCAGCGCGCCATCGCCACAGGCAATCAGCAGTGGCGCAACAGAAATCACGCTCCCCGGCTGTGCTTTGCTGGCATGAGGATGAACACGCGACGACCAGACGGTGAATTTCTGATTGCCAACATAGCTGAAGGCACCCGGCCACGGATCGGCAACGGCACGTACCATGTTGTGCAGTACGGATGCCGGTTTATGCCATTCAAGGAAACTGTCATCCGGCGTTCTGCGACCAAAACAGGTGGCTTCGTTTTCGCGCTGGGCGATTTCCAGAATATTACCGTGTTTAATGGCGGGTAATGTCTGTTCCAGTAGCTGGCGCGCGGCATGGCACAATTTATGATGCAGCGTAATAGCGATATCGTCTGGCGCAATGGCAACGCGCAGTTGCGCCACAATGGCCCCAGCATCGGCACGTTTTACCATTCGGTGCAATGTAACGCCCGTTTCCGTTTCACCGTTCACCAGCACCCAGTTCAGCGGCGCGCGACCACGATATTTTGGTAACAGCGAACCGTGCAGATTAAATGCACCTGCGGGAGCGAGCTGAAAAATCTCGTCGCAAATAAGATGGCGATAATAAAAAGAGAAAATCACCTCTGGTGACAGTTGGGCAATGCGTTCCACCCACAGCGGATGATTAACGTTATCCGGCGCATAAACCGGAATGTCTCTTTCCGCCGCCAGATGAGCCACCGAACCATAAAAGGCTTTTTCACCGGGATTATCGGTATGGGTAAAAATGGCGCTAATTTCGTAACCGGCAGCCAGCAGAGCTTCAATACCGAGGCATCCCATATCGTGGTAGGCAAAAACGACGGTTTTCATTATTCATTTTCCTTGCTGGATGGACGGATAACTTGCTGAACAAAATAGCGGGGGCGGGCGCGGACATCGGTGTAGATCCTGCCGATATATTCACCGAGTAATCCCATGCCGATAAACTGAGCGCCAATAAAAGTAAACAGCACGGCAAATAGCATAAAGACGCCTTCTGCCGCCCATTGTGGTCCGAAGGTCAGGCGTAAAATCACCAGCAGCACCGCAATGCTAAAACCTCCAATCGCAATAATGCTGCCGAGCAGACTCAGCATACGTAGCGGCGTTGTGGTAAGGCAGGTCACCAGGTCGTACATCAAATTAATCAGGCGCATAAAACTGTATTTGGATTCACCAAACTCACGCTCGGCATGATGTACTGGAATTTCAATTGCACGGCGGGCGAAGATATTCGCCAGAATCGGGATAAAGGTGCTGCGTTCATGGCAGTGCAACATCGCATCGACAATATGACGGCGATAGGCGCGCAGCATACAACCGTAGTCACCCATCGCTTTGCCAGTGGTGCGCTGAATAAGCCGGTTAATCATCTTCGAAGCTGTTTTACGAAACCAGCTGTCCTGGCGGTTCTGGCGTACAGTCCCTACCACGTCGTAACCTTCATCGGCTTTTGCCACCAGGCGGGGGATTTCTTCTGGCGGATTCTGGAGATCGGCATCAAGGGTAATAATTAAGTCGCCAGTAACGTGACTGAATCCCGCCATAATCGCTGAATGTTGCCCGTAATTGCGGTTAAGCAAAATAGACACAATATGGCTGTTCTCCGCTTGTGAGGCTTCGACCAGCATATGCGCGGAATTATCGCTACTGCCGTCATCAATCAGCAGGATCTCATACTCTTTCCCCAACGATTCACAGGCTGTGGTGGTGCGCCTGATTAATTCCGGTAAGCTTTCCTGCTCGTTATAAACGGGAATAACCACCGAGACTTTCTTAACAGGGTGGATTTCAAACATGGCTTATTGTCCTGCGAGTTGCTGAAGGGCTGTGATGACGCGGTCGGCATCGGCGGTAGTCATATCCGGGAACAGCGGCAACGAACAGATGCGTTCGCTATTCCATTCGGTATTCGGTAACGACAGCGTGGGAAAACGCTCGCGATAATATTTTTGTGTGTGAGCGGCGCGGAAATGTAACCCGGTACCAATGCCTCTTTCTTTTAACGCTTCCATCAACGCATCGCGACTGATACCACAACGTTGTTCATCGACACGAATAATAAACAGATGCCAGGCGTGAACGTGCGGCCAGGCGGGAAGGCTTAATGGCTGAAAGGGGAGAGCTGCCAGTGCTTGCTGATATTGCTGGGCAATTTCGCGCCGACGGGTGTTGAGGTGCTCTAATTTGACTAACTGTGTCAGGGCAATCGCGGCGTTAATATCGGTCAGATTGTACTTATAGCCCGGTGTTAAGACTTCAGCCTGCGGTGCACGGCCCCAGGTTTGTCTGTCATAGGCATCGACACCCAGACCGTGAAATTTCAGCATCCGTAGCTGGCGGGCAAGGTTTTCATTATCAGTTACAATCAGGCCACCTTCAGCACAGGTAATATTTTTAATGGCATGAAATGAAAAAATAGCGGTACCTTTTGCGCCAATATGTCGCCCTTTGTAATACGTACCGACGGCATGGGCAGCATCTTCGATAACTGCGATGCCGTAACGTTCGCCAATGGCGCGAATGGTGTCAATATCTGCTGGCGCACCGGCATAATGCACCGGAATGATGGCTTTAGTGCGTGGCGTAATGGCTGATTCGATCGCTTCAGGCGTGACCATCAGCGTATCGCGGTCGACATCCACCATTACCGGCGTTGCACCCAGCAAGGAAATCATATTGAGGGTTGAAACCCAGGTCAGGGAAGGCGTAATCACTTCATCGCCCTTGCCAATTTCCAACGCCATTAGCGTGATATGCATTCCGGCGGTGGCTGAACTGACCGCGATGGCATGCTGATTTCCCGTCAACTGGCAAAAGGCTTGCTCAAGCGCCTGATTCTTCGGACCGGTTGTGATCCAACCGGATTCGAGAACCTCTTTAACTGCAGCGAGTTCCTCCACGCCCATTGCTGGTCGCGAAAAAGGCAAAAATTCTGACATTGCTTTTCCTTCCGCCATTGAATACCTGTCCACTTATATTTGCTATAAAGAGTGTTGTGTATATTTTGCCATTTGGAGCGAAATTTTAAGGATAGAATATTAACTTAACCTTAAGAAACTAATATTAGACGTAAATATTGAAATTTTTATATTTTTTCTTATTTAGGCTTTGCATTTGGCAAAAATTTGAGGCATTTTGCCGACATCGTAGGATTTTTAATATTACACCAACTGCTAATTATCGCCAGAAATGTCGCTCAATTTCACGGTAATTGTCTGGTTGCGCTTGTCTACAGGTGGAGTTTACGTGTTAGCTTTTTGCCGCTCATCATTGAAGTCAAAAAAATATTTCATCATTTTACTGGCGCTCGCTGCAATTGCCGGACTGGGTACTCATGCCGCCTGGAGTAGCAATGGTTTGCCACGTATCGACAATAAAACATTGGCCAGACTGGCACAGCAGCACCCGGTTGTCGTTTTGTTTCGCCATGCTGAACGTTGCGATCGTTCAACCAATCAATGCTTGTCAGATAAAACAGGTATTACGGTTAAAGGTACCCAGGATGCCCGTGAACTGGGCAACGCTTTTAGCGCTGACATCCCTGATTTCGATCTTTATTCCAGTAATACCGTCCGGACCATTCAGTCGGCGACCTGGTTTTCCGCGGGTAAAAAGCTGACGGTAGATAAACGACTTCTTCAGTGCGGTAATGAGATTTATAGTGCAATTAAGGACTTACAAAGCAAAGCGCCTGATAAAAATATGGTTATTTTCACCCATAATCATTGCCTGACATATATTGCTAAAAATAAGCGTGATGCGATATTTAAACCTGATTATCTGGATGGTTTAGTCATGCATGTGGAAAAAGGCAAAGTTTATCTGGATGGGGAATTCGTTAACCACTAAATTTTCAACCTGACAGCCAGTGATGGCTGTCATCATTGTTAAAGAAGACCTTTCAAACGTAACGTTTTTCGGGTGGCAACATTTAAATCATAATGCACCAGATCTTCAGGTTTTACCCACGCGTAGTCCTGAAACTCTTCGTTTATTTTCACTTCTCGGTTGGCAGAAACGCAGTCAAAAATCAGGTAAATCATATAAATCTCTTCCTTGCGACCATCTGCATATGTCTTGGTGCGAATATCATCGCTGAAGGTCCACGGCGTGATTTCTGTCAAAAGCAGCTGTTCTCCCAGTTCTTCGCGAATTTCGCGGCGTAGTGCCTCTTCAATTCGTTCGCCAGACTCCACGCCGCCACCCGAAAGCGCCCATTGACCGGGGAAAACGCCGCGATCGTCGGCCATTTTGCACAGCAAATAAGCACCATCATTTTGAATCAAAGGGCATACAATAGTCCGTTGTCGCACAGGGGTATTCCTTATAAATAAAAAGAAACCATGAGAATACGGTAACTCAGAAATATGTGAAAGTGACAGTAATCTCTTTTGCAATGATAACTGCACTTATTATTATTTTTGTGTGTATCGGTAAAGTGTGTTTATTTTTTCGGCGTTTAATTATTTAAGAAGTATTTAGTTACAATAAGTGACTAGATCCCTTTTTTCGCTCATTGAATCCTCTGTGCCAGGCAGTACAATCCCGCAGCTTTGGGAATTTTGATTAATTGCTTGTGGGAAAGGGGATAATGAAAAAAATTGCGCTAGCAGGTCTGGCCGGAATGCTGTTGGTTTCTGCATCGGTCAATGCAATGAGCATCAGCGGCCAGGCGGGTAAAGAATACACCAATATTGGTGTCGGTTTTGGGACTGAATCGACGGGCCTGGCTTTAAGCGGTAACTGGACACATAACGACGACGACGGTGACGTCGCGGGCGTGGGGCTGGGGTTGAATCTGCCTCTCGGGCCGTTAATGGCGACCGTTGGCGGAAAAGGCGTGTACACCAACCCGAATTACGGCGATGAAGGTTATGCCGCAGCGGTAGGAGGTGGTTTGCAGTGGAAAATTGGCAACAGCTTCCGTTTGTTTGGCGAGTATTACTACTCTCCGGATTCGCTCTCCAGCGGTATTCAAAGTTATGAGGAAGCGAATGCTGGCGCGCGTTACACCATTATGCGTCCAGTCAGTATTGAGGCGGGTTATCGCTACCTGAATCTGTCGGGTAAAGACGGTAACCGCGACAACGCTGTGGCTGACGGCCTGTATGTTGGGGTTAACGCCAGTTTCTGATCCCTTCCGGCGCGGCATTCAGTTTCTTACTACGCCTTATCTCCCTTTGCGTTATAGTGATTCGATAACAAAAGCAGGAGATAACCATGTTAAAAGTGGAAATGCTATCCACCGGGGATGAAGTGTTATACGGGCAAATCGTTGACACTAACGCTGCCTGGCTGGCCGATTTTTTCTTTCATCAGGGGCTGCCATTATCTCGCCGCAATACGGTGGGGGATAACCTTGATGACTTAGTCACCATTCTTCGCGAACGTAGTCAGCACGCCGATGTGCTGATCGTTAACGGCGGGCTGGGACCGACCAGCGATGATTTAAGCGCACTCGCCGCTGCGACAGCAAAAGGTGAAGGCCTTGTGCTGCATGAAGCCTGGCTCAAAGAGATGGAACGCTATTTCCACGAACGTGGACGAGTAATGGCACCGAGCAGCCGTAAACAAGCGGAGCTGCCTGCCAGTGCTGAATTTATCAATAACCCGGTAGGCACCGCCTGTGGTTTTGCCGTGCAGCTTAATCGTTGCCTGATGTTCTTTACTCCCGGCGTACCGTCAGAATTTAAGGTGATGGTCGAGCACGAAATCCTGCCGCGCCTGCGCGAGCGTTTTTCTTTACCACAGCCGCCGGTTTGTCTGCGTTTAACTACCTTTGGTCGTTCGGAAAGCGATCTGGCACAAAGCCTGGACACTCTACAACTGCCGCCGGGCGTAACAATGGGCTATCGCTCCTCAATGCCGATCATCGAACTGAAACTCACCGGACCGGCAAGCGAGCAACAGGCGATGGAAAAACTGTGGCTGGACGTTAAACGTGTTGCCGGACAGAGCGTGATTTTCGAAGGCACCGAAGGACTGCCCGCGCAGATCAGTCGCGAATTGCAAAACCGCCAGTTCAGCCTGACGTTGAGCGAGCAATTCACCGGTGGTTTATTGGCTTTGCAACTTTCTCGCGCAGGTGCTCCATTGCTGGCGTGTGAAGTGATTCCTTCACAGGAAGAAACCCTGGCGCAAACTGCGCACTGGATTACAGAACGGCGGGCCAACCATTTTGCCGGGCTGGCACTGGCTGTTTCGGGTTTCGAGAACGAGCATCTCAACTTTGCGCTAGCCACGCCAGACGGCACTTTCGCTCTGCGTGTGCGTTTCAGCACTACACGCTACAGCCTGGCTATCCGTCAGGAAGTGTGCGCAATGATGGCACTGAATATGCTACGCCGTTGGTTAAACGGCCAGGACATCGCTAGTGAGCATGGCTGGATTGAGGTTGTTGAGTCCATGACTTTATCCGTCTGATTTCGCCACTCTGTGCCGGTTTACTGCACCGGCACATTCCCCCTCCGGCAAAATTTGTCCAACCCTCCCTACGGTGAGCGTGGTGTTGGGGCCAGTGTGGCACGGGCTGCGCGCTGGGGACGCATTGAGAATTACATGGCGCAAGTCAACGATTCGCTTTGTCTGTTAGTGCAGGTGGAAAGTAAAACGGCACTGGATAACCTGGACGAGATCCTCGACGTCGAAGGGATTGATGGCGTGTTTATTGGACCAGCGGATCTTTCTGCGTCGTTGGGCTACCCGGATAACGCCGGGCACCCGGAAGTGCAGCGAATTATTGAAACCAGCATTCGGCGGATCCGTGCTGCGGGTAAAGCGGCTGGTTTTCTGGCTGTGGCTCCTGATATGGCGCAGCAATGCCTGGCGTGGGGAGCGAACTTTGTCGCTGTTGGCGTTGACACGATGCTCTACAGCGATGCCCTGGATCAACGACTGGCGATGTTTAAATCAGGCAAAAATGGGCCACGCATAAAAGGTAGTTATTGATATCAAAGGCCCATGGGGATCGGCTGTGGGCCTGTGTTAATTAGTGGTTATTCGCTGCCAGATCGGCTTCGCTTAGCTGGGTGGCCGCGAGCACTTGGTCACGATCAATGCCCTGTTCCAGCATGCGCAAAGCAATTTTAATGGCTTGTTCATGCATACCTTCCTGCAAACCTTCTAATTTACCTTGCTGCAAACCTACTAATTTACCTTCTTGCCAGCCAATTTGATGTCCTTCCTGCCGTAGCCGTTCAGCAATAGTCATCAATCTCTCCCTCTCCTTTTAATAACAGTTCGGAATATCAGCATCAGTGAGTTGGGTTGCCGCCAGCACAATCTCACGTTCAAAGCCCTGCTCCAGCATGCGCAAGGCAATTTTAATGGCTTGTTCATGCATACCTTCCTGCCAGCCAATTTGATGCCCTTCCTGCCGTAGCCGTTCAGCAATAGTCATTAATCTCTCCTTTTGTAGTGGTGAACGTTCGGCAATCTCCTGAATAAAACGGGTGAAACGGGAGGTATCGCCGCATTGCAGCAGATAATTAAACAGTGTTTGTAGCTGGCTGTCATTAGTGAAGCCTCTAACCAAAAGCGTGGTGATCCTGTCGACCATGCCGATTAAATCGTGGTCGCGAATATGCTTTTGAATCAGTTCCAGCAGAGCTATACGCCGATGTTGCATGATCTCATCGTCAGGTACGATGGTGATATCCACCAACGGAAAAGCTTCGGTGTACAACTGCCGGGCAAGTTGCGGATCGTCAGACTCATCCAGCCAGTTAAGTGAGTACGGGTAGGGCGATGTTTCGCCATGATAAAACAGCAATGGCACCACCAGCGGAACTCTGTCATAGCCTTTATCTAGGTGACGCTGCATGGCGGCAGTGGCATAGCGCATTGGCCGAAAAGCCATATTCTTTTCTGCAGAGCTTTGATGTTCAATCACGCAGTAGATATAGCCGTCACCGTCGCTGGTTTCCACGGACCACAAAACATCCGAGTAGTAAGCGCGTAAACTTTTTTCAATAAAACTAGTGGGTTCCAGGCGTAAGGTTTGCAGGTTGCAAAGCTTGCGCAGTGGTTCTGGTAAATGTATTTCGAGAAAATCCCGTGCGGTTTCGGGTGTGAATATAAAGGTTTTAAATACCGCATCATGCGGGGAGGAGGTTGTTGATTCGGTCATGGTTGTCCGTCACCTGATATTTATGATGACGCGACATTACGGTTATCCCAGGCCTTTGACATCTGCCAGTTTCAGCCTTTGCGAGACGTTTTCAGAGGAATTTTCACTGCGTTGCAACGCATACATTGGGCACGGAATCGTGTACGCAAAAATGCCCGGTAACCACATGCTTACCGGGCATCAGAAGGGAGTTTAAGCCAGCGCCTGGGCCAGTAGCGTAATCGGATGTTCGCAGCGAAGACTTGTGGACATCTCAATCTGCCATTTACAGGTTTCGCAGTCGGTGACCACCAGATCTGCGCCGCTTTCTTCTATCTGGCGGAACAGTGGTGCGCCGATGGCTTGTGAGGTGGGGTAGTTCTCTTTTTTAAAACCGTAAGTACCCGCAATACCGCAGCACTGGGAATCCAGCACCGTTAACTCAAGCCCCGGGATGTTACGCAACAGCTCCAGGGTGTAGAGCGTCCAGCCCATTTTTTCCATATGGCACGGAGTGTGATAAACCACTTTCAGCGGCAGCGGTTTCAGCGGTAACGTTTTGCCTTCGTCCAGCTTGCGCCACAGCCAGCGGGTTGCCAGTTCGATATGATCGCGCAAGCCTTTGTTGTCGACATTCAGCACTTCCGGGTATTCGTCGCGCAGGGCAAATGTACAGGTTGAGGAGGTGGCAATCACCGGAATGCCTTTTACTCCCACAGCTTCGCGGATCGACTCTACATTCGTAATTGCCTGTTTGCGTGCTTTATCGGTAAAGCCGTTGGCGATTAGCGGTACGCCGCAGCATTTTTCTTTGCTGAGCAGTTGTACACCGGTACCCATTGCGTTGAGCACTTTAATTAAATCTTTACCTAACTGCGGATGGTTGTAGTTAACGAAGCAGCCGTGAAAGAAAGCGACCTGGTCTTTATATTGTGCTTGCTGAGCCGCTATGCTGCGATACCAGCGACGGAACGTGCCGAAGGAGTATTTCGGTAGCGTGCGACGATGATCGATTTTTAACGCCGCATCAAGCAGCTGCCGCACCGGTTTCAGCGAGGTAGCGGTGTTGACGATTGGTGCGAACGGCGTGGAAACGCTACCCATCAGGTCGGTATGACTCAACACAAAATTACGCAGCGACGGGCGCGTGGTGTCATATTTCGCCCGCGCGCGCTGGATAATATCGCCAATCTTCACATCGGACGGGCAGGCGACTTCACAACGTTTGCAGTTGATGCAATATTTCAGCGCCTCGTCATACAGTGCGCCATCTTTCAAACGCAGACGCTCGCCATCCGGCCCGGCTTGTTTTGGCCCTGGATAACCGGGATTCACCCGGCTCACCGGGCAGGCGGTGGTGCAGACGGTGCACTTAATGCAGTTTTCGAAGCTGGTGTCGTTCATTGTTGGCCTCCTGCGCGTTGGGCAATCTGTTGAGCGGCATGTAAAGCACTGACGGCACAAACACCGCCGCCGCATCCCTGGGCGATGGGATCAAATCCGCCCAGCACCGAACCGATGGCAAACAGGTTCTCAATGGTTTGCCCTGCCTGCGACGGGCGTAGCGTCTCATCAGTGGTTACACCGAACTGCTGCCACGGTTGCGGCGCAAAAAAATCGCCCTTATACCATTCACCCCGCGTGGCGGTTTGTAGCACATCAAGGCCGAGAATCGGCTCGCGAATGCCGTTACGTTCCGCTACCAGTCCGCCACTAAAGAAACTGCCGCTGGCGAGAACCGCGAAACGTGGACGTAGCGGAATATCGGCGTGATTGCGGGTCCAGATTTCATTCACTACGCCATTTTTACAGGTCACTTTTTTCACTTCATCGCCCGGCATCCACACTCCACCCTGGCGCACAAACTGGCGCTGTAACTGGTTTTGCAGACGAATGCCCAGCACGGAAGGCGGCAGCGTTGGCAAAAGCATCAGTGAACAAGGTAGTTTTTCATTCAACCAACGCCACAGTTTGTCATCGGCTAGGCCGAAGCAGGCGGGCATCAGGATCATTTCGCAGGTATTGGCGACAGGAATAAGCGCATCAAGTAACAGCGGCCAGTTTTCTTCATTATCAAGGAAACGGGCGATATTCACCGCGCGAAATTCGGTGGCGTTATTGCGCAGGACATCCAGTTCCGGCAGCTCTATTTCTGCGGTTTCAACCGAAAGATCCAGTTCGCGCAACGAAGCCGCCGCAAGATGCGCCTGGAAATCCATCAGCCCGCTTATCCCCACTACACATATCTTCTTCGCGGGTAGCGGCCAGACGGGAACTTCTGGCGAACTTAACCAGGTTGCACGCAAAGTGCCGAGCGGCGTAATCCGCTGGTGAGCCAGTTCTACGCTGCCCTGCAATTGCGCACCGCTTTCAGCGATTAATGCCTGCGCCTGGCAAGCGAGATCGAGCACGCGTTGTGGCCCGAGAAGAGAGTAAGGATGTGCAGGTGCCTGCTGACGCAAAGATTCCAGTCCACTGTGAATGTCTGCCACGGGTTGACCATCTGGCAGATGGCTCAGCAAATCCAGCGAACCGGATGAGAAATGCAACGCGCTTTGACCACGCGTGACAATGGCACAGCGCAGGCCGTGTTTTTGCAGTTGCAGGCCACAGAGTAATCCGGCGAGGCCGCCGCCCATAATGACAGTATCAAAGCGCATCTTTCTGCTCCTTCTCCAGACCACACAGTCCCTGATAAACCCAGCGGGTAAATTCGCTTTCGCGCAGTGCGTCTCCCCAGGCGATGGGTTGCACGCCTTTCCAGCGTTCGTTAAGGAAGGTGGAAAGTTGCTCGATAGATTGCGCGGACGTCGTGACGTTAAACCGTTGCAGCAGTCCGGCAGCGCGGCAGGCGCAGAGTTCGCCCTGGCAGGTGCCCATCCCCACACGGGTACGACGGCGTAAATCCAGCAGGCTATTAACGTTTAAATTTTCTACCGCGTACTGCACTTCACCCGCAGTTACCGCTTCGCACTCACATACCAGGCTACGGTGTAGACGGCCTTCGCTCAGCCAGGCAGGCGTGCGATCGCCATGACGATAAACCGCAGAACCGCGCAGCGGGGCAGGCAGGGAGATGACTTTACGCAAGGTAACTTCAGCGGGTTCTTGTGAACCAGGCAGTGCCAGATCGGCAGTCGTACAGGGGCGCGTGTTGCCCAGTTTGCGGCATACCGCGTCGGTAGCCCATTCAGCCATCAGCCGATAGGTCATCAGTTTGCCACCGGTGATGGTGATAAATCCGTCCAGACCATCGCGTTCAGCATGGTCGAGCAACACGATGCCACGGCTGACGTTACGTCCGCTCGGGTCGTCATCGCTGGCAACCAGCGGGCGCACGCCAGAATAGGCCCGCAAAATGCGCGTTTTCGCCATCACGGGGGCCAGTTTTTCCCCTTCACGCAGCAGAATATCAACCTCTTCTGCCGTCACTCGATTATCGTCAATCTCGTTGTAATCAATACGTAAAGAGGTGGTACCAATCAGCGAAATGGTATCGCCAGGCACCAGAATATCGGCGTCGGAAGGTTTACGGCAGCGGTTGATCACATGCTGGTTAATGCGGTGATCCATGATCAGCAGCGATCCTTTCGCCGGGAACATGCGAATGCGCAGATCGGCATATTCGGCAATGTGTTGCCCCCAGATCCCAGCGGCATTAACCACGACAGGTGCATGAAGGGCCTGAGTTTCGCCGGTGAGATGGTTACGTACACGAACACCGCACACCGTCGCGCCTTCACGAATCAGCCCCGTGACTTCATGAGCGGTAAGGATAACGGCACCGTGTTCTTTGGCATCCAGCATGTTTGCTGCGGTCAGACGAAATGGATCAACGGTGCCATCCGGAACTTTCACCGCGCCAATCAGTGCCGGGTTAACGGCAGGTTCGATAATGCGCGCTTGCTGCGGGTCTATAGCTTCTGCGCTGATCCCTGCTTCTTCGCAGGCGCGAATAAAAGTGGCCTGGAATGAGAGGTCATCTTCCGGCAGGGTGATAAACAGGCCGTTGGTTGGTTCAACGCAGTGATGTGCAATGCGTTTCAGGATCTGGTTTTCACTAATGCATTCGCGGGCCGATTCCGCATCGGTTACTGCATAGCGCGCACCGCTGTGCAGCAGGCCGTGGTTACGCCCGGTGGCACCGGTTGCGATGTCGTGGCGCTCAACCAAAATCACGCGCAGCCCGCGCAGGGCACAGTCGCGGGCAATCCCGGCTCCCGTTGCGCCGCCGCCAATGATAATCACGTCACTTGATTGCGAGTCGCGAGTTTTCATTGTTATCCCTCTGAAGTTCGTTTTTTACCATTTAGCCATAGTAAAAACATGAATTGTTTGATTTCGCGCATATTCGATCATAATTCGAAAGTGAAACGTGATTTCATGCGTCATTTTGAACATTTTGTAAATCTTATTTAATAATGTGTGCGGCAATTCACATTTAATTTATGAATGTTTTCTTAACATCGCGGCAACTCAAGAAACGGCAGGTTCTCTCACTGAATCAGGCTGTTAATCATAAATAAGACCACGGGCCACGGAGGCTATCAATGTTGAGTATTTTTAAACCAGCGCCACACAAAGCGCGCTTACCTGCCGCGGAGATCGATCCGACTTATCGTCGATTGCGCTGGCAAATTTTCCTGGGGATATTCTTTGGCTATGCGGCTTACTATTTGGTTCGTAAGAACTTTGCGCTTGCTATGCCTTATCTGGTTGAGCAGGGATTCTCACGCGGTGATTTAGGTTTTGCCCTTTCGGGGATCTCGATTGCTTATGGATTTTCGAAATTCATCATGGGTTCGGTATCGGATCGCTCGAATCCGCGCGTTTTCCTGCCCGCAGGTTTGATTCTGGCGGCGGCAGTGATGTTGTTTATGGGCTTTGTGCCATGGGCGACGTCGAGCATTGCGGTGATGTTTGTACTGTTGTTCCTCTGCGGTTGGTTCCAGGGGATGGGGTGGCCGCCGTGTGGTCGTACTATGGTGCACTGGTGGTCGCAGAAAGAACGTGGCGGCATTGTGTCAGTGTGGAACTGTGCGCACAACGTCGGTGGTGGTATTCCGCCGCTGCTGTTCCTGCTGGGGATGGCCTGGTTCAATGACTGGCATGCGGCGCTCTATATGCCTGCTTTCTGCGCCATTCTGGTGGCATTATTCGCCTTTGCGATGATGCGCGATACCCCGCAATCCTGTGGCTTGCCGCCGATCGAAGAGTACAAAAATGATTATCCGGACGACTATAACGAAAAAGCGGAACAGGAGCTGACCGCGAAGCAAATCTTCATGCAGTACGTGCTGCCGAACAAACTGCTGTGGTACATCGCCATCGCCAACGTGTTCGTTTATCTGCTGCGTTACGGCATCCTCGACTGGTCACCGACTTATCTGAAAGAGGTTAAGCATTTCGCGCTGGATAAATCCTCCTGGGCCTACTTCTTCTATGAGTATGCGGGTATTCCGGGCACCCTGCTGTGCGGCTGGATGTCGGACAAAGTCTTCCGTGGTAACCGTGGGGCAACCGGCGTCTTCTTTATGACACTGGTGACCATCGCGACTATCGTTTACTGGATGAACCCGGCAGGTAACCCAACCGTCGATATGATTTGTATGATTGTTATCGGCTTCCTGATCTACGGTCCTGTGATGCTGATCGGTCTGCATGCGCTGGAACTGGCACCGAAAAAAGCGGCAGGTACGGCAGCGGGCTTTACCGGGCTGTTTGGTTACCTGGGCGGTTCGGTGGCGGCGAGCGCGATTGTTGGCTACACCGTGGACTTCTTCGGCTGGGATGGCGGCTTTATGGTAATGATTGGCGGCAGCATTCTGGCGGTTATCTTGTTGATTGTTGTGATGATTGGCGAAAAACGTCGCCATGAACAATTACTGCAAAAACGCAACGGAGGCTAATGGCATGAAATTGAAGCTGAAAAACCTTAGCATGGCGATCATGATGAGCACTATAGTCATGGGAAGCAGTGCAATGGCGGCGGACAGCAACGAAAAAATAGTCATCGCCCATCGCGGTGCCAGTGGATATTTGCCGGAGCATACGCTGCCAGCAAAAGCGATGGCGTATGCGCAGGGAGCGGATTATCTGGAGCAGGATTTGGTGATGACCAAAGACGACCATCTGGTTGTTCTGCATGACCATTATCTCGATCGTGTTACTGATGTTGCCGATCGTTTCCCGGATCGGGCGCGCAAAGACGGTCGTTACTACGCGATAGATTTCACGCTGGATGAAATTAAGTCGCTGAAATTTACCGAAGGTTTCGATATTGAAAACGGTAAAAAAGTACAGACTTATCCGGGGCGTTTCCCAATGGGTAAGTCCGACTTCCGGGTGCACACCTTTGAAGAAGAGATTGAATTTGTTCAGGGGTTAAATCACTCTACCGGGAAAAATATCGGTATCTATCCAGAAATCAAAGCGCCGTGGTTCCATCATCAGGAAGGGAAGGATATTGCGGCAAAAACGCTGGAAGTGCTGAAGAAATATGGTTACACCGGTAAAGACGATAAAGTTTATTTGCAATGTTTTGATGCTGATGAGCTGAAGCGTATTAAGAATGAGCTGGAACCCAAAATGGGCATGGAGCTCAATCTGGTACAGCTGATTGCCTATACCGACTGGAATGAAACGCAGCAGAAACAGCCGGATGGAAGCTGGGTTAATTACAACTACGACTGGATGTTTAAGCCGGGTGCCATGAAACAGGTGGCGGAATATGCAGATGGTATTGGTCCGGATTACCATATGTTGATTGAGGAGACATCGCAGCCGGGTAATATCAAACTCACTGGCATGGTGCAAGATGCTCAGCAGAATAAACTGGTAGTGCATCCTTATACCGTGCGGTCAGATAAACTGCCTGAATACACTCCTGATGTGAATCAGTTATATGATGCTCTGTATAACAAAGCGGGTGTAAATGGGCTGTTTACTGATTTCCCTGATAAGGCAGTAAAATTTCTTAATAAAGAGTAATGTTACTGCAGGATGGCGTTCATGCGCCATCCTGTCTCATATCAAATTTTTCCAATCGCCACTAATTGTTCCATGCACATTTGTAGTAAAAACAGTGGACTGCCTTCTACCGGCTTTTCTTTAGTCAGCAACGAAATCTGTCGATAGAAGGTTGGTTCGTGAGGAACGGAACACAATTCACCTGCAATGCTTTTCAGCGTTAACTCTGGTTGTAAGGCGATGCCTAATCCCTGTCGAATAAAATTCATCGCTGTATCCGACTGATTAAATTCACATTTTATCTGCTGGGCGCACTATTAGTGGTAGTGGCTGGTGGAATCTATGCGCTGCAAATGAAGGGCAAAAGCGGTGTCACACCTGTAGCGGAATACGACACGTTTCATTAAGATTTTGCTCAGGTAACCACCTATAGTCATTGTCGTTAATAAAAATGACAGGCGATAGGGTATGGCAGTTTCAGCAAAGTACGACGAATTTAATCACTGGTGGGCAACAGAGGGCGACTGGGTTGAAGAGCCTAACTATCGCCGTAATGGTATGAGCAGGGTGCAATGCGTCGAGCGCAACGGCAAAAAGCTGTATGTAAAGCGCATGACGCATCATCTGTTTCATTCAGTACGTTATCCGTTCGGCCGACCAACGATTGTCCGTGAGGTTGCGGTAATTAAAGAACTGGAACGGGCCGGTGTCATCGTGCCGAAGATCGTTTTTGGTGAAGCGGTGAAAATTGAGGGTGAATGGCGCGCGTTGCTGGTGACTGAAGATATGGCGGGGTTCATCAGCATTGCTGACTGGTATGCCCGGCATGCAGTATCGCCTTATTCTGACGAAGTACGGCAAGCCATGTTGAAAGCAGTGGCACTGGCGTTTAAGAAAATGCATAGCGTTAATCGTCAGCATGGCTGTTGCTATGTTCGCCATATCTATGTGAAAACAGAAGGTAAGGCAGAAGCTGGTTTTCTTGATCTGGAGAAAAGTCGTCGCCGCTTGCGTCGCGATAAAGCGATTAATCATGACTTCCGCCAGCTGGAAAAATATCTGGAGCCGATCCCTAAAGCGGACTGGGAGCAGGTGAAAGCGTATTACTACGCCATGTAATCGTTGTAGGCCAGATAATACGCGTAAGCGTCGTATCTGGCGCTAGTACCCGATCACAACTCGATTTCAATATCGCCTTTTGCCCGGCAACAACAGGGCAAAATTTCCCCCGGCTGAATAAAGGCTAACGGTTCGGCAATCCAGTCCACCTGACCTGCGACCAGTCGGGTGCGACAGGAGCCGCAGTAACCTTCGCGGCACTGGTACTCAACCGCCACATTGTGGGATTCCAGCGCCGCCAGAAGGGAAGGGTGTTCATCCTGGCACAGCAGTTGTGTGCCAGTGATGCGCAGGGTAACGCGGGCCATCAGAGCTGGAAGTTACTCAAATCGTCGGTGTCCACTTCCGCGTCAATCTGCCCGACCAGATAAGAACTGACTTCCACTTCCTGCGGAGCAACCTGCACGTTATCAGACACCAGCCAGGTGTTGATCCACGGGATCGGGTTGGAGCGCGTCTGGAACGGCAGATCCAAACCGACTGCCTGCATGCGGATATTGGTGATGTATTCAACGTACTGGCAGAGAATATCTTTATTCAGACCAATCATCGAACCGTCACGGAACAGATAATCCGCCCAGTCTTTCTCTTGCTGTGCCGCCTGGACAAACAGGTCATAGCACTCCTGCTTACATTCTTCGGCAATTTCCGCCATCTCCGGATCATCCGCGCCGCTGCGCAGCAGATTCAGCATATGCTGAGTACCGGTCAGGTGCAGGGCTTCATCGCGGGCAATCAGGCGAATAATCTTGGCGTTACCTTCCATCAGTTCGCGTTCTGCAAAGGCAAAAGAACAAGCAAAGCTGACGTAGAAGCGGATCGCTTCCAGCGCGTTAACGCTCATCAGGCAGAGATACAGTTTTTTCTTCAGCTCGCGCAGGCTAACGGTTACGGTTTTACCGTTAACGGTGTGGGTGCCTTCGCCCAGAAGGTGCCAGTAGCTGGTCATTTCGATCAGTTCATCGTAATAGCTGGAGATCCCTTCCGCACGTTTCTGGATCTGCTCGTTGGTGACGATATCGTCAAACACAACAGACGGATCGTTAACGATATTACGAATGATATGAGTATAGGAACGGGAATGAATCGTTTCTGAGAACGCCCAGGTTTCGACCCAGGTTTCCAGTTCCGGAATAGAAATAAGCGGCAATAGCGCCACGTTCGGGCTACGACCCTGAATGGAATCCAGCAGCGTCTGATATTTCAGGTTGCTGATAAAGATGTGTTTTTCGTGCTCCGGCAGCGCCTGGTAATCTATACGGTCGCGGGAGACGTCAACTTCTTCCGGACGCCAGAAGAAAGAGAGCTGCTTTTCGATCAGCTTTTCGAAGATGTCATATTTTTGCTGATCGTAGCGAGCCACGTTGACCGGCTGACCAAAGAACATCGGTTCTTTGAGCTGATCATTTTTCGTCTGTGAAAAGGTGGTATATGCCATGAGTGTGTCCTGTTGGGAGTTTAATGCCGGATAAGGCATTTTACGCCGCATCCTGTGCCTGATGCGACGCTGGCGCGTCTTATCAGGCCTACAAATCCGAGCCGTAGGCCGGATAAGGCGTTCACGCTGCATCCGGCACCCGGAGCCTGATGCGACGCTGGCGCGTCTTATCAGGCCTACAAACCGAGCCGTAGGCCGGATAAGGCGTTTACGCCGCATCCGGCATCTCAATATCAGATCTTACATGCGCCGCTTTCGCAGCCATCGTCCTGGATTGACGGTACCAGATCGTCCTGCGCGTCTTCAGCGCCGTCACGGGTGTTCTGATAATACAGCGTTTTGACCCCGAATTTGTAGGCGGTGAGCAGGTCTTTCAGCAACTGCTGCATCGGCACTTTTCCTGACGGGAAACGTGACGGATCGTAGTTGGTGTTAGCAGAGATCGACTGATCGATAAATTTCTGCATGATACCTACCAGTTGCAGGTAGCCATCGTTACCCGGCATTTCCCACAGCAGCTCATAGGCGTCGTGCAGGTGCTCGTAGTCCGGCACCACCTGGCGCAAAATACCGTCTTTCGACGCTTTGATGCTGACGTAACCGCGCGGCGGTTCAATACCGTTAGTGGCGTTAGAGATCTGCGAAGAGGTCTCGGACGGCATCAGGGCAGAAAGCGTGGAGTTACGCAGGCCGTGCGTTTTGATTGATTCACGCAATGCTTCCCAGTCGTAATGCAGCGGCTCATTAGCGATGGCATCCAGATCTTTCTTATAGGTATCGATCGGCAGGATACCTTTCGCGTAAGTGGTTTCGTTAAACCACGGGCACGCGCCTTGCTCTTTAGCCAGCTCATTAGACGCTTTCAGCAGGTAATACTGAATCGCTTCGAAGGTTTTATGCGTCAGGTTGTTGGCGCTGCCGTCGGAGTAGCGTTTACCGTGCTTCGCCAGATAGTAAGCGAAGTTAATCACACCAATACCCAGCGTACGACGCCCCATCGCTCCACGTTTGGCGGCCGGGATCGGGTAATCCTGATAATCCAGTAGCGCGTCAAGTGCACGAACCGCCAGAATCGCCAGCTCTTCCAGTTCATCCAGGCTATTAATTGCGCCCAGGTTGAAAGCAGACAGCGTACACAGCGCGATTTCACCGTTCTCGTCGTTGACGTCGTTCAGCGGTTTGGTCGGCAGGGCAATTTCCAGGCACAGGTTAGACTGGCGAACTGGCGCGATGGTCGGATCAAACGGACTATGGGTATTACAGTGGTCAACGTTCTGAATATAGATACGACCGGTAGACGCACGTTCCTGCATCATCAGCGAGAACAGCTCAACGGCTTTCACACGCTGCTTGCGGATGCTGTCGTCTTTCTCATATTTGGTATACAGGCGTTCAAACTCTTCCTGATCGGCGAAGAACGCGTCGTACAGCCCCGGTACGTCGGACGGGCTGAACAGGGTGATATCTTCACCTTTCAGCAGGCGGGTATACATCAGTTTGTTGATTTGTACCCCGTAGTCCATATGACGCACGCGGTTGCCTTCAACCCCACGGTTGTTTTTCAACACCAGCAGGCTTTCCACTTCCAGATGCCACATCGGGTAGAACAGCGTTGCCGCACCGCCGCGCACACCGCCCTGAGAGCAGGATTTCACCGCTGTCTGGAAATGTTTGTAGAACGGGATACAGCCGGTATGGAACGCTTCGCCACCGCGAATCGGGCTGCCCAGCGCACGAATACGTCCGGCGTTGATGCCGATCCCGGCACGCTGGGAAACATATTTCACAATCGCGCTGGAGGTGGCGTTGATGGAATCCAGGCTGTCACCGCACTCGATCAGTACGCAGGAGCTGAACTGACGAGTCGGGGTACGCACGCCGGACATGATTGGCGTCGGCAGCGAAATTTTAAATGTGGAAACCGCGTCGTAAAAACGCTTCACGTATTGCAGGCGCGTTTCACGCGGGTAGTTCGAGAACAGGCACGCGGCAACAAGAATATAAAGGAACTGGGCGCTTTCGTAGATTTCGCCGGTCACGCGGTTCTGTACCAGATATTTGCCTTCCAGCTGCTTAACGGCAGCATAAGAGAAGGTCATATCACGGTCGTGATCGATAAACGTGTCCATCTGCTTGAACTCTTCTTCCGTGTAGTCTTCCAGCAGATGATTATCGTATTTGCCCATCTCGACCATTTTCACCACGTGGTCGTACAGCGCAGGCGGCTCAAACTGGCCGTAGGCTTTTTTACGCAGGTGGAAGATCGCCAGGCGCGCGGCGAGATACTGATAATCCGGCGCATCACGGGAGATCAGGTCTGCGGCAGCCTTGATAATAGTTTCGTGGATGTCAGAGGTCTTGATACCGTCATAAAACTGAATGTGGGAGCGCAGCTCGACCTGGGAAATCGAAACGTTATGCAGTCCTTCTGCCGCCCAATCCAGAACGCGATGGATTTTGTCGAGATTGATGCGCTCTGTGCTACCGTCGCGCTTTGTCACCAGCAGATTCTGATTCATGTATGTCGTACCTGTTTTTGGAATTCTTTCCGCAATAGTTTCATGCAGACTACCTGTAGTAAGGGAAGCTGCTTAGAACACTATATATAGGGGGTATGTTTGGGATTCACTGCAAGATAGTGTGAAAATGACCCTCTTGCAAGTGCATAACTTTGTGGATAACTCAGGAAGGAAAAAGTGGCTTTCGCGTACCTTAGGTCAGACAAGGTGTCCGGGAAAGTCAATGGGAAGAGAAAAATTTGTTAAAAATAACTGTTCGGCGATTTCTTGAACGGCAGAATAGGTTGGATAAATTGATATAGATGGTTTATTAATCTTTTTGCTAATGATTGCAAAAATTGATCTAAGCACGAGTCATCACATAATCTGATGTATCAGTTGTGGTCAATATATAAGCGAATGTAAGCGATTGTTGATGTCGAAATGGTTGTTTTCTATTCGGTTATTGTTAAATGCGAAGCCATTTTGTTAATTTACCTTATATTATAAGAAAATTATTCATTACTTTAATTTAGTTTAAATATAACTGGTATCCCTTAAGGTTATTAACTTGAATTATGACGCACTGATATTATTCATCAAATAATAACAAAATAGCCATTGCATCG